>NZ_JBEOWM010000005.1:0-195217 GCF_040296045.1 Streptomyces sp. NPDC002490
CACCCATCATCACCACCGACGCACGCCACCGCGCCGACGCCAAGAGCGCCCTCATCACCCTCGTCGAACACGCCCTCATGGCACGACTCCGCTAGCGGGGCCCGCCCCTTCGACAGCGTGGAACGAGCCGCACCGGTCCGTACGGGTGCGGCTCGTTCCGTGTGCTGACGGGGTGTCGGCAGCGGCCTCGTGCCAGGGTGGGGGCATGACGACCCTTCCCGACGGACGAACCGTCCCTCCGCCGCAGGCCGACGAACGGACCATGCTGGAGAGCTGGTTGGAGATGCACCGCGAGACCCTGGCGCTCAAGTGCGAGGACCTGGAGGACGCACAGGCCCGTAGCGCCTCGGTGGAGCCGTCCGCCATGACCCTGCTCGGACTGGTGCAGCACCTGGCCGAGGTCGAACGCACCTGGTTCCAGCGGGTGTTCGCGGGGCGCACGGTGGAGCCGGTGTACCCGGACTCCGGCACGGACGGCTTCGGCCTGGTGCCGGAGCGGCGCATCGATCAGGTGCTGGCCGATTGGCGGGCCGAGGTCGACGCCTCCCGGATGACGATCGCCCGGGCCTCCTTGGACGAGCGGGGCCGGCTGGCCCCCGAGGCCGCTGCGCTCCTCGGCGCGGACCAGGTCTCGCTGCGCTGGATCCTGATCCACCTCATCGAGGAGTACGCCCGCCACAACGGGCACGCGGACCTGCTGCGGGAGCGCATCGACGGGCGCACCGGCGCCTGACGGCCGGGAACGCGCATCGGCCCGCACCGGGGGGACCGGTGCGGGCCGACGCGTCCTACGGTGTCGCGGCGGGTCAGACCTGCCAGCTGTGGGGTGCCCGGAAGCCGTACTGACGCTCCAGTCGGCGCCAGCCGGGCTTGGCGACCGCGCGGGGCGCGGGCTCGGTGCCGCCGGCGGCGGCGCGCGCCAGCAGGAGCGCGGTGAGGGCGGCCACCTCCTCGGGTTCGGCGTGGCCCTTCTCGACGCGCAGCAGACCGTGGTCGGTCGCGGTGGCGGATGTCGTCATGGTGCTACTCCGTGGAGTTGAGGGTGGGGGCAGGGGGCGCGGCGGGCTACTGCGGGGGGTTGCCGTGCTTGCGGGACGGCAGGTCCGCGTGCTTGGACTGGAGCATCGCGAGCGAGCGGATCAGCACCTCGCGGGTCTCCACGGGGTCGATCACGTCGTCGACCAGCCCTCGTTCGGCCGCGTAGTACGGGTGCATCAGCTCGGACTTGTACTCCTTGACCATGCGGGTGCGCATGGCGTCCGGGTCGGCGGCACCGGCGATCTGACGGCGGAAGATGACGTTGGCGGCCCCTTCGGCGCCCATGACCGCGATCTCGTTCGTGGGCCAGGCGAAGGTGAGGTCCGCACCGATGGACTGCGAGTCCATGACGATGTACGCACCTCCGTACGCCTTGCGCAGGATCAGCGAGATCCTCGGCACGGTGGCGTTGCAGTACGCGTACAGCAGCTTGGCGCCGTGCCGGATGATTCCGCCGTGTTCCTGGTCGACCCCGGGGAGGAAGCCCGGAACATCCAGCAGGGTCACGATCGGGATATTGAAAGCGTCACACATCTGCACGAAACGCGCAGCTTTTTCCGATGCCTCGATGTCCAGGACGCCGGCGAGGGTCTGCGGCTGGTTGGCCACTATCCCGACGACCTGGCCGTCCAGTCGGCCCAGCGCGCAGATGATGTTGCGCGCCCAGCGCTCGTGGACCTCCAGGTAGTCGCCGTCGTCCACCAGCTCCTCGATGACCTTGGCCATGTCGTAGGGGCGGTTGCCGTCGGCGGGCACCAGGTCGAGCAGCACCTCGGAGCGGCGTTCGACCGGGTCCTCGGCCACGGTCCGCGGCGGGTTCTCGCGGTTGTTCTGCGGCAGCAGGGAGAGCAGGTACCGCACCTCCGCGATGCAGGTCTCCTCGTCGTCGTACGCGAAGTGGGCGACGCCGGAGGTCTCCGCGTGGACGTCGGCGCCGCCGAGCCCGTTCTGGGTGATCTCCTCGCCGGTGACCGCCTTGACGACGTCCGGGCCGGTGATGAACATCTGCGAGGTCTCGCGGACCATGAACACGAAGTCGGTGAGCGCCGGGGAGTAGGCGGCGCCGCCCGCGCACGGGCCGAGCATCACGCTGATCTGCGGGATGACGCCGGACGCCCGGGTGTTGCGCTGGAAGATCCCGCCGTATCCGGCCAGCGCCGAGACGCCCTCCTGGATGCGGGCGCCGGCGCCGTCGTTCAAGGACACCAGGGGCGCCCCGGCCGCGATGGCCATGTCCATGATCTTGTGGATCTTCGTGGCGTGGGCCTCGCCCAGCGCGCCGCCGAAGATCCGGAAGTCGTGTGCGTAGACGAAGACGGTCCGCCCCTCGACGGTGCCCCAGCCGGTGACCACGCCGTCGGTGTAGGGCCGCTTCTCCTCCAGGCCGAAGCCGGAGGCGCGGTGCCGGCGCAGTTGCTCGACCTCTTGGAAGGAGCCGGCGTCGAGCAGGAGCTCGATGCGCTCGCGGGACGTCAGCTTCCCCTTGGCGTGCTGCGCCTCGGTCGCCCGGTCGCCGGGCCCCCGCAGGGCCTGTTCCCGGATGGCGTGGAGCTCGGCCACCCGGCCGCGCGCGTCAGTGGGCTCGTCCCCCGTGAGTCCCGAGGCGTCCGAAGAGCCGGGGGAACCAGTCTCGTCCAAAACGGTCATGTAGCGACCTTACGAAGTCCACCCCGGAAATCGGGCCGTCGACTCCGTACAGTCTCCGGCCCGTTTTCCTGGTACCCCCGAACAGAAGCAGCGCAATCCCGTCATGACCCTCCTGTCGAGCGGGGTGGGGGGTTGTGGGGTTCACACAAAGACGTCCTCGGACTGCACCGTGCAGCGCAGGGTGGCGCAGGCGGTCCCGGGCGCCACCCGCAACCGTAGCCCGCGCCCGGTCTCGCGGACCTCCACCCCCGGATCGCGGGCCAGCACCCGGTGCACCGGCCGGTCCCAGCGGAGGTCCAGGGGGCGCCCCGTGCGCAAGGGCTCCGCCACGCAGAAGGTGAGGGTGCGCCCGCGCCGGCGCACCAGGACGGCGGCGGGCGCGGTCAGCGCGAGCGGGCCGACCGCGCCCGCCCGGTGGAAGGCGGCGGCCAGCACCCCGAGCGGGGGCACCGCGACCGCCTGCCGGTCGGGGCGGTTGGCGAGGACGGACAGCCAGCCGGGGTCGGCCGCCCGGGCGGCGACGGCGGCGAGCGGGGCGCCGGGCAGCAGCAGGTAGGCGTAGCGCCCGTCGGTGGGGTCGATGCCGTGGTCGAGCCAGAGGGTCTGCCAGTGGCGGGTGCGGCGCTCGGGCGAGCCGCCGTCGTTGATGTCCGCCCAGGCCCCGGTGCGCTCCGTGCGCCGGGTGCGCAGGGGCGGGCCGTCGAGCAGCACCCAGCCGCCGTGCCCGTCGAGGTGGGCCCAGCGGGGGCGGGGTCCGGGGCCGGTGCGCAGCCGGGCGGTGCCCCGCGGGCCGAGGTTGCGGTTGTCGACGACCGTCTCCACCGGGACGCCGTCGCGGGCGGTGATCCCGGCGCCCAGGCACACCACGGCGTCGTCGAGGAAGAACCAGGCCGTGCGGGCGCGGAGCGAGGAGCAGAGTCCGTGGAGGTCCTGGCCCACGACCGCGTGGGTGCCGTCGGTGGTGCCGCCGACCCAGCGCCCCGGCGGGCGCGGGGCGCCCCACTCGCCGCCGGCGCGGTCGGGCAGCCGCCGGGTGGACACGGTGGTCCCGGGCAGCCGGTACCAGTCGACGGTGGGCCAGTACCAGTCGGTGTACTGGTCGGCACGGCGGCCGCGCGGCCACCACTGGAGCATCCCGGCGGCGGTGTGCCAGCCGCGGGGGTTCTCGCCGGCTCCGCACTCGTAGTGGGAGGTGCGGTGCGAGGCGGTGGCGAGGGCGGCGGTGAAGGCGTCGGTGCGGTGCACCGCACGGTCCATGGCGGGGAAGAGGGTGTGGCCCCTCGGTTCGGGGGCCGCGGGCAGCGGGCGGGCGGCCACCGCGTGCAGCCGGGCCAGGTCGGCGGTGTCGAACTGGGGGGAGGCGAGCAGCGGGGTGACCGTGTCGCGGGCGGCCCAGCCCTTGATCCGGGCGTGCCACCGGTCGCGCCGGGCGGGGGTGACGCCGCCGGCGGGCGCGCCGACGGTCTCGGCGAGCAGGGCGATCGCGGCGATGACGGCGTGGCCGTGGTAGTGGTCGCCGCGCGGGACGCCGTCGTCGGAGCGGAGCAGTCCGCGGCTGATGGCCCGGCCGTTGACCACGTCCATCATCAGGCCGTCCAGGAGCAGCGGGGCGAAGGCCCGTTCCACGCCGTCGGCGAGGTTCCGGCGGGCCGGGTCGGTCACCTGCCAGGGCGAGCCGTCGAGCAGCAGGAGCAGCCGGGCCGCTCCGTCCAGCAGGACCTGTCCGTAGGTGCCGGTGTACGGGACCCAGGTGTGCTGGAGGAAGGATCCGTCGGCGTGCAGCCCGTCCCCCTCGGTGACGTACCGGAACACGGGGGCGAGGGCGTCGCGGGCGAGGGCCAGCCGGTCGGCGGCGTGGCCGAGGACGCCGCGCAGGGCGACCACGCGGCAGTGGTCGACGCGGTTGGCTCCGGTGGAGGTGCCGGTGTAGGCGTGCAGGGCGCGGTCGGGCAGGAAGTGGTCGACGGCGGCGCAGAGGGTGGCGCGCAGGGCCGGGGTGAGGTGGGCGTCCAGGGCGAGGGCGGTGTCCAGCAGCGGGCGGGGGGTGCCGATCTGCCACTCCCACCAGTTGCCGTGGGGCTCGGCGCCGGGGCGGTAGGCGGTGGCGGTGAGGTGGTCCAGGCCGTGCAGCACCGCGGCGCGCAGCGCGGGGTCGCCGGTGCGGTCGGTGCCGGGTTGGAGGTGGGCGCGGGCCATGGTCCACAGCCGGGTGCCGCTGCGGGTGATGCCGGCGGGGCGGGTGAGGGGCTGGTCGGGCCAGAGTGCGGTGGGGCCGGGGGCCATGGTGGCGTGCCAGGTGGCCGCGCGTTCGGCGGTGGCGCGCAGCCGCGCGGCGTAGGGCTCGGCGGTCGGGTCGTAGCCGGTGCCCAGGGCGAGGTCGAGCCAGCGGCGGCGCAGTGCGGGGTACGGGTCCTCGGCGGCGGGGGCGGCGGGGGTGCGCGGGTGGTGCGGGACGGCGCCGGCGCCGGTGGCGAGCAGCAGGGTCCTCCGGGTGGGGGTCATGGAGCCCTGGTACCCGCGGCGGCGCCCCGGGGTGCAGGTCCTCACCCGTTCCGGGTGGTCGACGGAGAGCGAGGGCGTGCACACTCCGTGCTTGCAGTTGAAATTTGAACGGAATACCTCTAGAGTCCTCTTCGTTGAAGGTTCAACCAAAGGCCGCCCCGGTGGCCCCGTCCCACCCACACCCCCCAGGAGCACCCCATGGCCCTCTTCGGCCGCAAGAACGAGTCCGCCGCCGCCCTCGCCACCGCCGCACCCGACTTCACCTCGCTGACCGGCAGCTACGCCCTCGACCCCGCCCACACCGCCATCGGCTTCGTGGCCCGCCACGCCATGGTCACCAACGTCAAGGGCGCCTTCGACGAGGTGTCCGGCACCCTGGACCTGGACGGTGCCGACCCCACCCGCTCCCGCGCCGTCCTCGACATCCAGATGGCCAGCATCAACACCGGCAACGCCGACCGCGACGGCCACCTGCGCAGCGCCGACTTCTTCCGCATCGACGAGTTCCCCACCATGACCTTCCGCTCCACCCGCACCGAGCACGTCGGCGGCGAGGAGTTCCAGATGATCGGTGACCTCAGCATCCTGGGCACCACCCGTCCCATCGCCCTCGCCCTGGAGTTCAACGGCGCCGCCACCGACCCGTTCGGCAACCAGCGCGTCGGTTTCGAGGGCAAGGCCGAGCTGCTGCGCTCCGAGTGGGGTCTGACCTGGAACGCCGCGCTGGAGACCGGAGGCGTGCTGGTCTCCGACAAGATCAAGCTGAACTTCGACGTCTCCGCCATCCGCAGCGCCGACTGATTCGCCACCCCGGGCACCCCGCACGGGTGCCCCGGCCCGCACCCCGGGCCCTTCGAGCGCGCCCGCCTTCCGCTTGCCCCCGAGCGAGAGGGCGGGCGCTCGTTCGTTCCCGGGCGCCCGGCCGGTTCAGAACCCGCCGCCGAAGTCCCCGCCGCCGTCGCCGAAGCCACCGCCGTCGCCGAAACCGCCCCCGTAGTCGCCCGGGTCGGCACCGGAGACGTCACCGCCGGCGTCCCCGCCGAAGTCGCCGTACCCCGAGCCGTAGTCGGCGGCGTACGCGGGAGCGGCCATCATCCCGCCGAGCAGCGTGCCCACCAGCAGACCGGGCAGCAGCGCGCCGCCGAAGTACCCGCCCGCCCACGGCCCGTACGCGGGACCGGCCGCGTAGTAGGGGCGCCGCCCTTCTTCGGTCCCCACCTCGCGCACCAGGGGCTCGGCGCCGTCCCGCAGCCGGGCGGCGTCCGCCGCGCACACCGGTACCGTCCGCTCGGCGCCCCCCGGGGGCGCCCAGGGCACGTCCTCGACGGACGGACCGTGCCGCGGATCGAAGAAGCAGGGGGGCCGCCGCTCGGGCAGCGGCGCACCCGTGCGGCGGGCGTCCAGCACGGCCAGCGAGAAGCGCCCGTCCGCGAGCGCCTCGGTCACCGGACGGACCTCCTCGGGCCGCCGAGCCGCCGCCATCAGCGACTTCGCCCGTTCGTAGGCGTCCAGTGCGTGCGCGTAGTCGGTGCGCATCGCCTCGGTCGCACCCGCCTCGCCGGGGTGGAAGTCCAGCCGGTCGAGTTCCTCGCCGAAGGCGGTGATGTCCTCGTCCACCACCACCCGCAGCTCGTCCAGGGCGGCCCGCTGCCGCTCCACCCGCGCGGCGGTCCGGTGCCGGCGCCGCCGGGACAGCGCGTACGCGCCCGCGCCGCCCACCACCACCAGCGCCCCGGCCAGCACGAGCGGGGCCACCAGGTCCCCGCCGTCCTGCGCGGCTCCGCCCCAGCCGGCGGGGGCCGAGCCGCGGGCGACGGGCAGCGCCCGGTCGGCGAAGTCGTTCAGCTGGACCGCGGCCCCGGCGTCGCCCTCCACGCTGCGGACCAGGTTGCCCACCGTCGCCGGCGGCATCACCGTGCTGTCGGCCCGGGCGTCGAACCGGTCCCCCAGCCGGACCGCGTACACCCCGGCGATCCCGGTCGCCGTCCGCAGGTCGGTGAAGAGGTTCCGGGTCGGGTGGTCCGCCGGGAGCACCACGACGAACAGCGGCTTGTCCGCCGCCTCGACCTTCCGCGCGAGGGCGTCCGCGTCCGCACGGGAGAGCTGGCCGGACGCCGCCGGGTCGACGTAGACGGGGTGCTCCCGCAGGGCGGCGGCGATCGTCGTCACCTCGGTGACCGCGGCGACCGCGGCCGGAGGGGCGGCGGGGACGGCCGGCGCCGCCGGGGCCCCCACCAGCAGGACCGCGGCGGCCAGGGCGAGCCCCGGGCCCAGGAGCGCCCGGGGCCAGGAGGGCCGTACGGCGTTCATGCCTTCGACGCTACCCCCATCCGGCGCGGCCGGCCCGGCCGCGCCGGCTACTCCGTGGGCTCCACCCCGGCGCGCCGCAGCCCGAAGGTGTACGCGTCCTCCAGGGCCTGCCAGGAGGCGGCGATCACGTTGTCGGCGACCCCGACCGTGGACCACTCCTGCGCACCGTCGCTGGTGGAGATGAGCACCCGGGTCGTCGAGTGGGTGCCGTGGCGGCCCTCCAGGATGCGCACCTTGTAGTCGACCAGTTCGAAGGAGCCCAGCTCGGGGTGGATCCGCTCCAGCGCCAGGCGCAGCGCCCGGTCCAGGGCGTTCACCGGACCGTTGCCCTCGGCGGTGGAGACGATGCGCTCCCCCTTGGCCCACAGCTTCACGGTGGCCTCGTTGGCGTGGCTGCCGTCCGGTCGGTCCTCGGTGATCGCCCGCCAGGACTCGGTGCGGAAGTAACGGCGGGCGCGGCCCTCGGCCTCCTCGCGCAGCAGCAGCTCGAAGGAGGCGTCGGCCGCCTCGTAGGTGTAGCCCCGCAACTCGCGTTCCTTGACCCGGTCCACGACCCGGCCGATCAACTCGCGGTCGCCGCCCAGGTCGACCCCCAGCTCCTTGCCCTTGAGCTCGATGGAGGCCCGGCCCGCCATGTCGGAGACCAGCATCCGGATGCGGTTGCCGACCAGTTCGGGGTCGATGTGCTGGTACAGGTCCGGATCCACCTTGATCGCGGAGGCGTGGAGCCCGGCCTTGTGCGCGAACGCGGAGACCCCCACGTACGGCTGGTGCGTGGACGGCGTCAGGTTGACGACCTCGGCGATGGCGTGGGACACCCGGGTCATCTCCCGCAGCCGGCCCTCGGGCAGCACCCGGCGGCCGTACTTCAGCTCCAGGGCCGCGACCACCGGGAAGAGGTTGGCGTTGCCGACCCGTTCGCCGTAGCCGTTGGCTGTGCACTGCACGTGGGTGGCGCCCGCGTCGACCGCGGCCAGGGTGTTGGCGACCGCGCAACCCGTGTCGTCCTGGGCGTGGACGCCGAGGCGGGCCCCGGTGTCGGCGAGGACGGTGGCGACCACGGCCTGGACCTGGGCCGGGAGCATCCCGCCGTTGGTGTCGCAGAGCACCACCACGTCGGCGCCGGCCGCGCTCGCGGTGCGCACGACCTCCTTGGCGTACTGGGGGTTGGCCCGGTAGCCGTCGAAGAAGTGCTCGGCGTCGAGGAACACCCGGCGCCCTTCTCCCCGCAGGAAGGAGATGGTGTCCCGGATCATCTCCAGGTTCTCCTCCAGCGTGGTGCGCAGCGCCAGTTCGACGTGGCGGTCGTGGGACTTGGCGACCAGGGTGATCACCGGAGCGCCCGATTCCAACAGGGCCCGGACCTGCGGGTCCTCGGACGCCTTGCCGTTCGCGCGACGGGTGGAGCCGAAGGCGACCAACTGGGCGTGCCGGAAGTCGATCTCCTTGGCGGCACGGTCGAAGAACTCGGTGTCCCGGGGGTTGGCCCCCGGCCAGCCGCCCTCGATGAATCCCACGCCGAAGTCGTCCAAGTGGCGGGCGATGGCCAACTTGTCGGAAATCGTGAGGTTGATCCCCTCGCGCTGCGCCCCGTCGCGCAACGTGGTGTCGAAGACGTGGAAACTGTCGTCGGTGGCCTGACTGCTCATGGCGGGGTGACTCCTGTCGGGTGCGTGGCTCCGGAATGACTGGCTCCACTTGCCCCCATCCTCGCGCGCCCTCGCCTCCGGATGGTGGTGGGGTCCAGGAAACGAAAAAACCCCTCGCGGGTGCGAGAGGTCTGCGCGCGGGTCTGGGGCACTGGGCCGCTGATCCCCGGGTGGTGTCGAGTCAGCGGTCCTGCGGACCGGCGCGCCTGTTGCCGATAATCATGGCGAACGAGAGCACGCACGGAGTTTGCCACAGTTCCGTCCCGGACGCGGCACGGTCTCACCCACTGGACGACGGTGGTCGCCCTGCGCTCCCGGCGCCGCGGGCGCGGGCGGCGCCGTCAGCCCCGCGGAGGCGCGGGGGGAGGTCCGGGCGGGGCTCCCGGCAGCAGGGGGGCCTTCCGTCGGTACCGGTAGAACTCCCGGGCCGTGTAGGTCACGAAGGGGACGACGAGCGCGGGCACCAGCCACCAGGGCCACTCCAGCACGAGGGCCAGCGCTCCCGCGAGGACGGAGACGATCAGCATGGTGTAGAAGAGCGGCATGCCGTACCCGCGCCACACGAACGGTTCGACTCGGCGCGGGGTGAGCAGGCGTACCGCGCCGAAGCCGAGCCAGAGCGCCGCGAGGAGACCCGCGAAGGTCCCGATCGCGGCGAGCGCCTGGGGCTCGTCGAACGGCTCCTCGGAGGTGCGCTGCCGCTCGCCGGCCCAGCTGATGGAGGTGATGTCGCCGCGCCAGACGGTGGCGGTCACCCGGTGCCCGGGCCGGAGCCGCTCCATCGGGGGTCGGGGGAGGCCGAGCGAGACGACCTCGGTCCAGGAGGGCGGACGGTGCAGGGTCACCCGGTGGTCGTCGTTCCTGCCGACCTTGTCGACCTCGGTGCTCCGGACCGTGAAGGTCAGCGTGCGCACGCAGTCCAGCGGACCGTCCTCCGCGGCGCGGACCGGGCACGGCTCGGCGGCTGCGAACTCCCGGTACCGCTCGCTGCCGTGCGGGAGCCAGACGGTGAACACCGCCGCGCTGACCGCGGCGGCGAAGAGGGCCGCCAGGACCAACCCGGCGCCCTCCCACCGCGTGGCGCGCGCGGAGCGCGGCACGGACCGGTCGTAGGGGGGCCGGTCCGTCGATCCGCCGGGGCCGCCCGCGTCGGGTTCCGTCGTCGTCACCACTCACACCCCCCAGCGTTCCCGGGGCGACCGTCGCCCGCTCGCCGTCGGTCCGGGTGGGGCGCGGACGACGTTCGGGTGCGCCCGGTCCCGGCCGGACGCCCCCTCGCCCCCCCTCGTGGGAGGGGCGGAGCCGGGGAGCCCGTTCGCGGCGCTCCCCGGCCGGGTTCCTCAGCCGAGTCGGTGCATCCAGCCGTGGGGGTCCTCGGCCGCTCCGGACTGGACGGCGAGCAGCGCCTCGCGCAGTCGCATGGTGACCGGACCGGGCTCCCCGTCCGCCTGGGTCCACTGGCCGGAGCGGGACTTGACGGTGCCCACCGGGGTGATCACCGCGGCGGTACCGCAGGCGAACACCTCGGTCAGGGCGCCGCTGGCGGCGTCACGACGCCAGTCCTCGGTCGAGATCCGGCCCTCCTCCGCGGTGTACCCGAGGTCGCGGGCGAGGGTGAGCAGGGAGTCGCGGGTGATCCCGGGCAGCAGCGAGCCGGTCAGTTCGGGCGTGACGATCCGGTCCCCGTACACGAAGTACAGGTTCATCCCGCCCATCTCCTCGACCCAGCGGTGCTCGACCGCGTCGAGCCACACCACCTGGTCGCAGCCCTCGGCGGCGGCCTCCTTCTGCGCCACCAGCGAGGCCGCGTAGTTGCCGCCGGTCTTGGCGGCGCCGGTGCCGCCCTTGACCGCGCGGACGTAGTCCTCGGAGAGCCACACGGAGACGGGCTTGACGCCACCGGGGAAGTAGGCGCCGGCCGGGGAGGCGATGACGAGGAACAGGTACTCGTTGGCGGGTCGCACGCCGAGTCCGACCTCGGTCGCGAACATGAAGGGCCGCAGGTAGAGGGATTCCTCACCGTGCGCGGGCACCCACCCCTCGTCCTGGGTGACGAGCGCGTCGCAGGCGGCGACGAAGAGGTCGGCGGGCAGTTCCGGCATGGCGAGGCGCCGGGCGGACGCCTGGAACCGTTCGGCGTTGGCCGACGGCCGGAAGGTGGCCACCGAGCCGTCCGGGCGGCGGTACGCCTTGAGCCCCTCGAAGATGGTCTGCGCGTAGTGCAGGGTCATGTTCGCCGGGTCGAGGGAGAGCGGGGCGTACGGCACCAACTCGGCGTCGTGCCAACCGCGGCCCTCGGTCCACTTGACGGTGACCATGTGGTCGGTGAAGTGACGGCCGAAGCCGGGGTTGCGCAGGATCGCCTCCCGCTGGTCCGCGGGCAGCGGGTGCGCGGAGGGCTTCAGCTCGATTCTGGGCGTCGTCATGACTGGTTGTCCTTCACCGTAGGTTCTCGGGGCCGTGTTCCGGTCCGCCCGTGGGGTGCGCGTACGCCGCACGACCGCCGCGTGACGATACTAGGACGTCCGAGCTTCGCCGGGTAAGGGTGGGTCCGCGACGAATGCACGGCCCTCGCTTCGAGTATCGCGCGGCGCCGGCGTGCGGCGTGCGGGCGGCCGGGGATTCGATGGTGGCACCGCGGGCGGCATGCGAGAAGCCGCCGGATGCCTCGGGCTCCGGCGGCTTCTCGTCCGGGGCGACCCCGGTCCGGGGTCGGGCCCCGGTACGTGTGGCGCGCCGGGTCAGCCGGCTACGCGTGCGGCGAGCGCGTCGCCGATCTGGTCGGTGGTGCGGGGGGTGCCGTCGCGCTCGGCCAGGTCGGCGGAGACGGCCTCCTCGATGCGGGCGGCCTGCGCCTCGTAGCCGAGGTGGCGCAGCAGCAGGGCGACGGACAGGATCGTCGCGGTCGGGTCGGCCTTGCCGGTGCCGGCGATGTCGGGCGCGGAGCCGTGCACCGGCTCGAACATCGAGGGGAAGGCACCGGTCGGGTTGATGTTGCCGGAGGCGGCCAGGCCGATGCCCCCGGTCACGGCGGCGGCCAGATCGGTGAGGATGTCGCCGAAGAGGTTGTCGGTGACGATCACGTCGAAGCGCTCGGGCTGGGTGACGAAGAAGATCGTCGCCGCGTCCACGTGCAGGTAGTCGGTGGTGACGTCCGGGTACTCGGCGGCGACCGCGTCGAAGGTGTTCTTCCACAGGTGCCCGGCGTACACCAGGACGTTGTTCTTGTGGACCAGGGTCAGCTTCTTGCGGGGGCGGGCGTTGGCGCGCTCGAAGGCGTCCCGCACGACCCGCTCCACGCCGTAGGCGGTGTTCACGCTGACCTCGGTGGCGACCTCGGCCGGGGTGCCGGTGCGCAGCGAGCCGCCGTTTCCGGTGTAGGGGCCCTCGGTGCCCTCGCGGACCACCACGAAGTCGATCTCGGGGCGGCCGGCGAGCGGGGTCGCCGTGTTCGGGAACAGCTTGGACGGCCGCAGGTTGATGTGGTGGTCGAAGGCGAAGCGGAGCTTGAGGAGGAGACCGCGCTCCAGCACGCCGGACGGCACCGAGGGGTCGCCGATCGCTCCGAGGAGGATCGCGTCGTGCCCCTTGAGGGCCGCCAACTCCGCGTCGGGGAGGGTCTCCCCGGTGCGGTGCCAGCGCTGGGCGCCGAGGTCGTACTCCTTCGTCTCCAGCTTCACGTCCTCGGGGAGGACCGCGCTGAGGACCTTGAGCCCCTGGGCCACGACCTCCTGGCCGATGCCGTCACCGGGGATCACTGCGAGATTGATGCTGGCAGACATGGCGGCACCTTATCGTCCGTCCCAGGGTGTGACACCAGGCGTCCACCATGCGGACGCACGGGTGGCGGGAGGGGCGTCAGTGCCCGGTGGCGCCGCCGTTGTCGCGGCGGTCGAGGGCGCGCTGGAGGGCGGCGGCGGCGTTCTTGCGCTCGGCGTCGTTCGAACGGCGGTGACGGACTCGGCGGATGGTCGTCTCGGCCATGGCGGGGTGCTCCTTGACGTCCGGAAGTACGGAAGGGAGGGGGAGGTGCGCGGTCGCCGGGGGCGACGGAACGCCGAAGGGCGCGGGAACGCGGGCCGCAGGGGTCACCTGCACGGGGCACCGGTCCGCCGCCGCACCGCCCGGTCGGACGGATCCTCGGCTCCCTACCAAGCTAAGGGAGTCGGAGGCATCTGTCTCCACAAGTAGTCGGACTTCCTACTATCTGAGACGGGGCGCGCGTCGCCGCAGGTCACCATGGGTGTGCGCCGCGACACACGCCCCGGGCCGGCCCCGGGACGGGCTCAGCGGTCGAGGAAGTCCGCACACCGGTGGGGACCCGACGGACCCCGGTCGTCCGGCTCGATGGTGACCTCCACCTCGTCGGCCCTGACCCCCGGTTCGAGCACGGCCTGGGCACGCGCCAGGGTGCACACCAGCTGCCCGGTGCCGGCGTCCACATGGGGGCCGTCCAGCCGCATGGTGACGCGCGTGCCCCGCCCGGTCATCTCGTAGGTTCCCGAGACGTGCACCAGCGTGGTGAGGGCCTCGTCGTACCCGGGCGGCGGCCCCTGGGCGAGCAGCTTCACCACCTCCGCGAGGTCCTCGACCTTCCGCCCGAGCAGGGGCACCGCCCGCAACCCGGTCTCGGAGGCGAAGTACAGCCGCATCCCCCGGGTCAGTCCGGTGGCCGGCTCCCCCGCCTCGACCACCCCGGTCGGCTGCACCCCGCACCCCGTCAGGGCCGCGCCGAACAGCGCCGCCACGGCGACCGCCACGGCCGGCGTCCTCTGGCCCGTCCGCGCTCCGCTCACTCCCCCGCCTCCTCGGTGCGCCGCAGCGGCAGTCGCAGGACGAACACCGCGCCCCGGGCCGCCGGGCCGGCCTCGGCCACCTCGATGGTGCCGCCGTGCAGCCGGGCGTTCTCCCACGCGATCGCGGTCCCCAGGCCGCTGCCCGGTCCGTGGTCGGCGACCGCCCCGCGGGTGCGCGCCGCGTCCGCCTTGTAGAAGCGGTCGAAGACCCGCTCCCGCGCCTGCGGCGGCAGCCCGGGACCGTGGTCGGCGACCTCCACCACCACCCACTCCCCTCCGTCCGCCCGCTCCGTCCGGAGCGTCACGGTGACCGGCGGCGCGCCGTGGTGCAGGGCGTTGCCCACCAGGTTCGCCACGATCACGTCCACGCGACGCCGGTCGACCACCGCCCGCACCCCCTCCGGCAGCCGGGTGCCCACCCGCTCCGTCCACCCCCGCGCCGCGAGCGACGCCCGCACCGTGTCGGCGAGGTCCGTCTCCACCGCGTGCAGCCGCACCGCCCCGGCGTCGAAGCGGGAGATCTCCATCAGGTCCTCGACCAGCCGGGCCAACCGGGCCGTCTCCGCGCCGACGGTACGGGCCGCCCGGGCCGCGTCCGGCGGCAACTGGTCGGCGTCCTCCTCCAAGACGGTCGCCACCATCGTCATCGCGGCCAGCGGCGTGCGCAGTTCGTGCGACACGTCCGCGACGAAGCGGCGCGCCTTGGCCTCCTGCTCGCGCAACTCCGCGTCGGACGCCTGGAGCGCGTCCGCCGTCTCGTTGAACGTCCGGGCCAGCCGGGCCAGTTCGTCGTGGCCGGTGACGGCCGCCCGGCTGCCCAGGTCGCCGGCGGCCAGCCGGCGGGTGGCCCGGCCCAGGGTGCGCACCGGACGCAGCACCGTCCCGGCCGCCAGCAGCGCCAGCACCACGGCCAGGCCCACCACCGGCACGATCCCCGACCGGACGGAGTCCAGCAGGGCGGCGGTGTCCTCCTCCTCGGCCCGCAGATCGGTGATCGCGAAGACCTCCAGCCCCGAGGACCGGCCGTCCTCCGCGTAGGTGACGGGCATGCCCACCACCAGGTACGGCAGGTCCCCCACCGCCACCCGTTGGAACCGGGCCCCGCCACCGGCGCCGACCGCAGCCCGCAGTGCGGGGGTGATCCGGGGCTCCGGTTCGGCGTAGCGGTCGGAGATCCCGCTCAGGTCCCGGTAGCGGGCGACCACGATCCGCCTGCCGAGGCCCTCCGAGACCCGATCCGCGAACCCGGTCAGCGCCCGCTGGTCGGCCGGCAGGTCGAAGTCGGCGGCGACCCGGGCGACCTGGGCGCGGAGGTCGTCCACCGCGGTGTCCTGGGTGCGTTCGAGAACGGCGGTGCGGGCGTCCCGGTAGGCGAGGGCGGTCGCGGTGACCGCGCTGACCAGGGCGACCGCCACGAAGGTGACGACGAGCCGGGTCCGCAGTCCGCCGAGCAGCCCGCGGGCGGCCCGTCTCACAGCGGCCCGAAGCGGTAGCCGAAGCCGCGCACCGTCTGCACGTACCGGGGCCGGGCTGCCACGTCCTCCACCTTGGCCCGCAGCCGCCCCACCGCCGCGTCCACCAGCCGGGAGTCCCCCAGGAAGGTGTGGTCCCAGACGGAGGCGAGGAGTTGCTCCCGGCTGAAGACCCGGCCGGGCGAGGCCGACAGCTCCAGCAGCAACCGCAGTTCGGTGGGCGGCAGCGCGATGGCCGTGCCGCGCTTGGTGACGGTCAGCCCCACCCGGTCGATGACCAGCCCGGCGAAGTCCGGCCCGGCGGCCCGGTCCGTCCCGGACGGCTCGGCGCGCCGCAGCACCGCCCGGATGCGGGCCTCCAGCACGGGCGCCGTGACCGGTTTGGTCACGTAGTCGTCGGCGCCCGCCTCCAGCCCGGCCACCACGTCCTGGTCGTCGCCGCGGGCGGTCAGCATGATGATCGGGAGCACGGCGCTGCGGGCGCGGATGCGGCGGCACACCTCGAAGCCGTCCATCCCCGGCAGCATCAGGTCCAGGACCGCGAGGTCGACCTCGTGCCCGCCGGGGCCGTCGAGCAGGGCGAGGGCCTCCTCCCCCGTCGCCGCCGTGTCGATGGCGTACCCGTGCCGGCGCAGCACGAGCTCCATTCCGTCCCGTACGGACGCGTCGTCCTCGATGAGCAGCACCTGCGGCATGCGGTCGATTATGGGCACCGCAGCCGCCGGTCCACGACCCCTCCCGACAGGGGAAGTGCAGGTCGGAGGCATTGTTACGTTCTCATCATGTGGCCATGGACCGGTCATGACGTGCGGTGCCGAGGGTGGGGCGCATGATCCCCATGGCCTTCCCTCCCCGTCGCGTCCGACTGCCTCTGGCCGCGCTGGTCGCGGTTCCGCTGCTCGCCCTCCCGGTGGCCTGCGGCGCCGGGACCCGCGAGAGCGCCACCGACGACATCCCCTCGCTCCCGGCTGCCCCCTCGGCCTCGAAGTCCGGCCCGGACCGGGCGAGCGGCAGCCCCCGCCCCGAGGGCAAGAGCGCCTTCTACGACGCGCAGGTGGCGTACGTGCGGTGCATGCGCGCCGAGGGCGGCTACCCCGACTTCCCCGACCCCAGGCTCAGCGGCCACCTCGACTGGGACCGGATCGACGAGATCGGTTCCCAGCCCGGGCGCAACGAGGGCATCAAGGGCGGCAAGAACGGAGCGTGCGTGGACGAGCTCCGGGCGGCCCTGAACGCCCAACCGAAGATCGACCAGCAGAAGGCGTACGAGTCGATGCTCGCCCACGCCCAGTGCATGCGCGACAACGGCGTCTCCCGGTTCACCAACCCGGTCATGAGCGACGGCAACGCGATCCCCGGCGGCGACCCCAACCCGGCCTCCCCCGTGCTCGATTCGGACTCGCCGGCGTACCGGCAGGCCGACGAGGCGTGCGCGTCGAAGCTGCTCGAAGGTCTGGACGGCATGCAGTGAGGCGCCGCACCCGCCTCGTGCTCCTCGCCGTCTGCGTCGCGGCGACCGCCACCACGGGGGTGCTGCTGCTCGGCGCGGAGGACGGGGGGCGGGGCCCCGAACGGGGCGCCGACCTGCCGCCGGCCACCGCGACCGTGGTCCGCACCGACCTGGTCAGGTCCACCACGGTGGACGGGACGCTCGACTTCGCCCGACGGCGCCCCGTCCGCGCCGCCGTCGAGGGCACCGTCACGGTGGCCGCCCGTGAGGGGAGCACCCCGGGCCGGGGGGAGGCGCTGTACGAACTGGACGACAAGCCGGTCACCCTGCTGTACGGGCCGGTCCCGATGTACCGGGAGATGAAGGTCGGCGACCGCGGCAGCGACGTGCTCCAGTTGGAGCGCAACCTGCGCGACCTGGGGCACGGCGCGGGAGTGCACGTCGACGTCTGGTACGACGGGGCCACCGAGGCGGCCGTGAAGCGTTGGCAGAAGTCCCTGAACCGCGAGCCCACCGGCCGGGTGGGCCTGGGCCACGTCGTGTTCCAGCCGGACCGCGTCCGGGTGGTCTCCGCCGAGGCGGCCCTCGCCGACCGGGTGGGCCCGGACACCACCGTGCTCGCCGTCGCCTCCACCGAACCGGTCGTCCGGGCCGAACTGGAGCAGGACGAGGGGGCACTGGCCGCGAACGGCACCCGGGTCGAGGTCGTCCTGCCCGACGGGAGGACCGCCTCCGGCGAGGTGGTCCGGACGGTGCGCCCGCAGGACGAGGCGGGCGCCGGGGACGGAGCGGGGTCCGGGGACGGCATCACCGTCGAGATCGCCCTGGCCGACGGGAAGCGGGCGGTGGCCGCGCAGGACACCGGTGCGACGGCCAGCGTGCGGTTCGTCAGCGAGGCGAGGAAGGGGGTCCTGGCGGTGCCCGTGGAGGCGGTCGTCGCCCTGCGCGGCGAGGACGGCGGCTACGGCCTCCAGATCGTCCGGGGCACCACCGCCGAACTGGTGCGGGTGGAGACCGGGATGACCGCGGACGGCCGGATCGAGGTCAGCGGCCCCGGGTTGCGCGAGGGCCTGCGGGTGGGGGTGGCCGCCTCGTGACGGCTCCCGTGGTCGAACTGCGCGGCGCCACCAAGGCGTACCCGGGCGGTGTGCACGCCCTGCGCGGAGTGGACCTCACCCTCGCGGAGGGCGAACTGGTCGCCGTCGTCGGCCCGTCCGGCTCCGGCAAGTCCACGATGCTCCAGCTGATGGGCACCCTCGACCGGCCCACCTCGGGCAGCGTGCGGATCGCCGGGCACGAGGTGACCGCCCTGTCCGACGCCGGGCTGTGCGCTCTGCGCGCCCGGCACGTCGGCTTCGTGTTCCAGCACTTCCACCTGGCGGCCGGCCGGGACGCGGTCGACAACGTCGCGGACGGTCTGCTGTACGCGGGCGTACCGCCCCGCCGGCGGCGCGCTCTGGCCCGGGAGGCGCTGTCCCGGGTGGGACTGGACCACCGCCGCGGACACACCCCGCAGGAGCTGTCCGGCGGCGAGAAGCAGCGGGTGGCCGTCGCCCGCGCCCTGGTGGGCGCGCCCCGGCTGCTGCTGGCGGACGAGCCCACCGGCGCCCTGGACACCGCGTCCGGTGCGGTCGTCATGGAGCTGCTGCACGAGCTGAACGCGGCCGGCACCACCGTCTGCGTGATCACCCATGACCACGGGATCGCGGACGCGCTGCCCCGCCGGGTGCGGATGCGGGACGGCCTGGTCGTCGCGGACGCCGCCCGACCGCGGGAGGGCCGCCCGTGAGGACCGCCGATCCCCTCAGGCCCGCCCGGCTCTCCCCGGGGGACGTGCTGCGCACGGGCGCGGTCGGGCTGCGGGCGCGCCGGGCCCGGGTGGTGCTCTCGGCCCTGGGCATCGCCCTCGGCATCGCGACCATGGTCACCGTGGTCGGACTGTCCGAGTCGAGCCGTGCCGACCTGATGGCCAGGCTGGACCGGCTCGGCACCAATCTGCTGACCGCCGAGGCCGGCGAGGACGCGCACGGTTCGCCCGCCGTCCTGCCCAGGAACGCGGTCGCCATGGTCGAACGGATCGGGCCGGTGCTGCACGCCACGGCCACCGCCGAGGTCGACGCCCGCATCCGACGCAGCGATCTGGTGCCGGTGGAGCGCACCGCCGGTGTCACCGCCCAGGCGGCCCGCACCGATCTGTTGGCGGCGCTGGGGGCCGAGGTCGAGCGGGGCGTGTGGTTGGACCGGGCCCGTGAACGGCTGCCCACCACGGTCCTCGGGTCCGTGGCGGCGGAGCGCCTGGGGGTGGTCCGCCCGGGCGAGACGATCATGATGAACGAGGTGCGGGTGGTCGTCGTCGGCATCCTGCGGCCGGTCGAGCTGGTGCCCACCGTGGACCGGGTGGCCCTGGTCGGGTTCCCCGCCGCCGAACGCCACTTCGGCTTCGACGGTCATCCCACCACCGTCTTCGAGCGCTCCACCGACGCCTCGGTGGCGGAGGTGCGGGCGGTCCTGGCCCGCACCGTCAGCCCCGGGGACCCGGCGGCCGTCAAGGTGTCCCGTCCCTCGGACGCGCTGGCCGCCAAGGCCGCCGCCGACGAGGGGCTGACGGCCCTGATGCTCGCCCTGGGGGCGGTGGCGCTGCTGGTCGGCGGGGTGGGCGTGGCCAACACCATGGTCATCTCGGTGCTGGAGCGCCGTCAGGAGATCGGGCTGCGCCGCGCGTTGGGCGCCACCCGCGGCGCGATCCGGCTCCAGTTCGTCACCGAGGCGCTGTTGTTGTCGGCGTGCGGTGGGGTGGCGGGCGCCCTGCTCGGGGCGGTGACCACGTACGGCTTCGCACGGGCGCAGGGGTGGTCGGCGGTGGTTCCGCCCTGGTCGCTGGCCGGTGGGCTGGTCGCCACGCTGCTGATCGGGGTGGTCGCGGGCCTGTACCCGGCCGTCCGGGCCGCCCGGCTCCATCCCGCGCTGGCGCTGAACGCGGTCTGAGGCGGTGGGTCGCGGGCGCCGCAGGGGGGCGCCCGCGACCCGCCGCGTCAGAGCACGTCGCCGTCACGCCAGTCGAACAGCAGGGGGCGCTCCGGGTCCAGGGTGCCGAGGCCGCCCTGCGGGTGGGCGGCCCACACGTAGGTGGTGCCCTCCTCCTCGACGAGCCGTTCCTCGCCCGCGGGCCCGAGCACGCCCAGCCGGCCGGGCCACACCCGCCAACCGCGCCCCGCGTACAGGGCCGCGCCCTCCTCGCTGGCCGACAGCGCCCCGTAGGCGTAGGAGCGTTCGACGACCTGCTCCAGGGCCGCCATCACGGCTCCGCCGAGCCCCTTGCGGCGCAGGTCGGCGCGGACCGCGACGCCCTCCACGTAGCCGATGCGCAGGGAGCGGCCGGCGTGCACCACCCGGCGCTGGACCACGGAGCCGTGGGCGGCGATGCCGTGGGCGTCGGTCAGCAGGGCGTGCATGCCGCCCACGGTGTGGTCCCAGTCGTCGTCGCTGAAGTCGCCGTCGAAGACGGTGTCGAGGAAGGTCCGCGCCTGCCGCAGTTCCGCCGCGGTGAGCTGGGCGGTGTGGGCGAGGCGCGGTGCGGGGGCCGGGGTCGGGGTGTTCGTCACCGCGCCAGTATCGACGGGCGGGCGGTGCCCCGCATCCGAATACCCGCCGTGCGCCCGGGAGTCCGGTGACAGCCCGGGGCTATCGTCCGGGGCTGTCTTCCGGGCCGCCGGTCCCCGGCGCACACTCCCGGGCATGACACGGACCGCGCAGCACTGGACCCCGATCCACGGCGAGCCCTACCGTCCCGAGCCGTACCGGCCCGAGCGCCCCCGTCCCGAGGTGTGCGCGGCGCGGGCGGCGGAGTTGCGGGGGCGCATGGAGCAACGGCGGACGGTCCGGATGTTCTCCGCCGACCCGGTGCCGCCGGAGGTGGTGCGGGACGCCGTGGCGTGCGCCCGGACCGCGCCGTCCGGGGCGCACCAGCAGCCGTGGACGTTCGTGCTGGTGCGGGACCCCGGGGTGCGGCGGGCGATCCGGGAGGCGGCGGAGCACGAGGAGCGCGTCTCCTACGACGGGCGGTTGGGCGAGGAGTGGTTGGCGGCGCTGCGTCCGCTCGGCACCGACGAGGTGAAGCCCCACCTCACGGACGCGCCCGCGTTGATCGTCGTCTTCCAGCAGCGGTACTGGGTGGGGCCGGACGGCACCCGGCGCAAGCACTACTACGTCAACGAGTCGGTGGGCATCGCGGTGGGGGTGCTGCTGACCGCGCTGCACCTGTCGGGGCTGGCCGCCCTGGTGCACACGCCGAGCCCGATGGGGTTCCTGCGGGAGGTGCTGGGGCGGCCGGCGAACGAGAAGGCGTTCGCGGTGCTGCCGGTCGGCTATCCCGCCGAGGACTGCGTGGTCCCGGCCCTGGTGCGCAAGTCGCTGGACCAGGTGCTGGTGGAGGTCTGACGCCGCCGGACGGGTCCGGCGTGGAGACCGCCCCGGACCCCGGCTTGGGGGACCGGGGAACGGGGCGGTGTCGAGGGGCCCGCGCGCGGAACCGGGGGGTCGGTCCGCGCGCGGGCGGGGCGGTGGCCGGGCTGGGAAGTGAGCCACCGCCGCGGGGCGGCCGGTGCGGGGCCGCCCGGGTCGGGATCAGCCCATGTGCGGGTAGGTGTAGTCGGTCGGCGCGACCAGGGTCTCCTTGATGGCCCGGGTCAGCGTCCAGCGCATCAGGTTCTGCGGGGCGCCCGCCTTGTCGTTGGTGCCCGAGGCCCGGCCGCCGCCGAAGGGCTGCTGGCCGACGACGGCACCGGTCGACTTGTCGTTGATGTAGAAGTTGCCGGCGGCGTAGCGCAGCTTCTCCATGGTGTGCGCGACGACGGCACGGTCGCCGGCGATCACGGACCCGGTGAGCGCGTAGTCGGACACCGACTCCATCTGGTCGAGCATGGCGTCGTACTGGTCGTCCTCATAGACGTGGACGGCCAGGAACGGGCCGAAGTACTCGGTGGTGAACACCTCGTTGGTCGGGTCGGTGCACTCGACGACCGTCGGGCGGACGAAGTAGCCCACCGAGTCGTCGTAGGAGCCGCCGGCGACCACGGTGCAGGTCGGATCGGCCTGGGCGCGGTCGATGGCGGCCTTGTTCTTGGCGAAGGCCCGCTCGTCGATGACGGCGCCGATGAAGTTCGACAGGTCGGTGACGTCGCCCATGGCGAGCCCGTCGACCTCGGCCGCGAACTCCTCCTTGAAGCCGGAGTTCCAGAGGGAGGCCGGGACGTAGGCACGGGAGGTCGCCGAGCACTTCTGGCCCTGGTACTCGAAGGCGCCGCGGGTCAGGGCGGTCTTCAGGACGGCCCGGTCGGCGCTGGGGTGCGCCACGACGAAGTCCTTGCCGCCGGTCTCGCCGACCAGCCGCGGGTAGGTGCGGTACGTGCCGATGTTCTCGCCGACCGTCTTCCACAGGTGCTGGAAGGTCGGGGTGGAGCCGGTGAAGTGGATGCCCGCGAGGTCGCGGTGGTTCAGGGCCACCTCCGAGACGGCGATGCCGTCGCCGGTGACGAGGTTGATGACGCCCTTGGGCAGCCCGGCCTCCTCCAGCAGCTGCATCAGCAGCACCGCGGCGTGGGTCTGCGTCGGGGACGGCTTCCACACCACGACGTTGCCCATCAGCGCGGGGGCGGTGGGCAGGTTGCCCGCGATGGCGGTGAAGTTGAAGGGCGTGATCGCGTAGACGAAGCCCTCCAGCGGACGGTGGTCCAGCCGGTTCCACACGCCCGGGGAGTTCGCCGGCGGCTGCTCGGCGAGCAGGTCACGGGCGTAGGCGACGTTGAAGCGCCAGAAGTCGACCAGTTCGCAGGGGGTGTCGATCTCGGCCTGCTGGGCGGTCTTGGACTGGCCGAGCATGGTGGAGGCGGCCAGCGTCTCGCGCCAGGGGCCGGCCAGCAGCTCGGCGGCGCGCAGGATGATCGCCGCGCGGTCGTCGAAGGACGTCGCGCGCCAGGCGGGAGCGGCGGCCAGGGCCGCGTCGACGGCGTCCCGGGCGTCCTGCTGGGTCGCGTTGCGGTAGGTGCCGAGCACGGCGCGGTGGTTGTGGGGCTGCACGACCTGGAAGGCGTCGCCGCCGCCCAGCCGCTTCTCGCCGCCGATGGTCATCGGCAGGTCGATCGGGTTCTCGGCCAGCTCCTTGAGCTTGGCCTCCAGCCGGGCGCGCTCCGGGGAGCCGGGGGCGTAGCCGTGGACCGGCTCGTTGACCGGTGCGGGGACCTGGGTCACAGCGTCCATGGTTTCCGTGTCTCCTAAGTGGGTCGGGAGGGGTCGGGGAGCGCTCAGCCCTTGGTGAGGATGGAGCGGGCGAAGAAGAGCAGGTTCGCGGGCTTCTCGGCGAGACGGCGCATGAAGTAGCCGTACCAGTCGGTGCCGTACGCGGTGTACACGCGCATGCGGTGGCCCTCGGCGGCCAGCCGCAGGTGCTCCTCGCTGCGGATGCCGTACAGCATCTGGAACTCGTACTCGTCCAGCTTGCGGCCGGCGCGGTGGGCGAGGTCCTGGGCGATGGCGATCAGGCGCGGGTCGTGGGACCCGATCATCGGGTACCCCTCGCCCTCCATGAGGATGCGCAGGACCCGCACGAACGCCTTGTCGATCTCGGGCTTGTCCTGGTGGGCGACGGAGGCGGGCTCCTTGTAGGCGCCCTTGACGAGCCGCACCCGGCAGCCTTCGGCGGCGAGCCGGCGGGCGTCCTCCTCGGTGCGGAACAGGTACGCCTGGATGACGCAGCCGGTCTGCGGGAAGTCCTTCCGCAGCTCGCTGTGGATGGCGAACATCGAGTCGAGGGTGGTGTGGTCCTCGGCGTCCAGGGTGACGGTGGTGCCGATCGCGGCGGCAGCCTCCACCACGGGCCGCACGTTGGCCAACGCCAGCTCGTGGCCGCCCTCCAGGGCCTGCCCGAACATGGACAGCTTCACCGACATCTCGGCGCGCTCGCCGAGGCCCAGTTCCTTGAGCCGTTCGATCAGCTCCAGATAGGCGTCCCGGGCGGCGAAGGACTGCTCGCGGGTGGTGATGTCCTCGCCGACGACGTCGAGGGTGACCTCCAGGCCCTGCTCGGCGGCGCCGCTCACGATCGGGATCACCTGGTCGACGGTCTCCCCGGCGATGAACCGGGCGACCACCTGCTTGGTGCCCGGAGCCGCCGACACGAACCGGCGCATCCTGTCGCTGCGCGACGCGGCGAGAATCACGGGACCCAGCACGGGCCACCTCCACGGAGAGAACGAACGGGCCGTCGGCCCGGGAGGTCCGGCGCGGGTGCGGACGGTCCGGGGTACGGCGAGGGGAACCACCGTGAAACCTAAGGATCGCTCCGATCCTCTGCCATCTACAGCTGTCACGCATCCGTGGCCGGTATCTCAGACATCTGTATGAAGAAGCTCCGCCGGTGCCGGAGAATGGATGCGTGAAGGGCGACTATCAGGAACTCGTCGACGAGGTCTCGGCACTGCTCGGGGCCCCCGCCACCCTGGAGGACCGGGACTTCCGGCTGGTCGCGTTCGGCGCCCACGACAGCGAGGACGACCGGGCCATGGACCCGGTCCGGACCCGGTCGATCCTCACCCGCGGCTCCACGGCGGCGGTGCGCGCCTGGTTCGAGGGCTTCGGCATCACCCGGGCCACCGGCCCGGTGCGCATCCCGGCGGCCCCCGAGGCGGGGGTGTTCCGGGGCCGGATCTGTCTGCCGGTGCGCCACCGCAACGTGGTCCTCGGCTACGTCTGGCTGCTGGACGACGACCCCGACCCCACCGACGCCCGCCTCGCCGCCGCCATGGAGGTCACCGAGCGGATCGGGGTGCTCCTCGCCGACGAGGAACAGGCCGACGCCGACCTCGCCCGGGAGCTGCGGGCGCTGCTCACGGCGGAGCGCGGCTGGCAGCGGGACATGGCGGTGGCCGCGCTGCGCACCGCCTTGGGGCCGCGGGCCGACGGCCTGCACACGGTGGTGTGCGTGGCGCCCTGGTCACGGCCCGGGGCGCCCGCCCCGGCGCCGCCCTCGGTCCGTGCCCTGCCCGCCGCGACGGCGCTGTGCACCCTGGCCTGGGGCTCCGCAGCCGAAGCCCTCGCCGTGCTGGTACGGCTGCGGACGTCCGACGCGCTCGATCCGGCGCTGACGGTCGCGGCCCGGCTGCGCGCCACGGCCGTCGGGGCCCGGCAGTCGCCCACCGCCGGGCTCGGGGCGGTGCGACGGGACCTGGCCGAGGTGCCGGACGCCTGGCGCCAGGCCGCGGCGGCGGCCCGCGCGGCCCGGGCCGAGCCCCGGTTCGGCCCGGTCGCCCAGTGGTCGGCGATCGGCCCGTACCGGCTGCTGACCGCGCTGCCGGCCACCGCCCCGGACGGCGATCCGGTGGCCCGCGAACTGCTCGCCCCCGCCCACCGCGAGCTGGCCCGCACCGCGGAGGTGTACCTGGACCGGGCGGGGCAGGCGGGGCGTGCCGCCGCCGAGTTGGGCATCCACCGGCAGACCCTCTACTACCGCCTCTCCCGGGTGGAGCAGCTCACCGGCCTGGACCTCGACGACGGCGAGGACCGGCTGTTGCTGCACATGGCGCTGAAGGCGGCGCGGCTGGAGCCCCGCTCCGACCCGATCTGATCCGCACCGCCGCCGGAGCGGACCCGAGCGGTCCGCTTGGGCGGCCCGAAGGTTCAGGCCGCCGGAGCGCCGGTGCGGACCGGGCGGTCGGGGGACGCCCGGCGGAGGACTTCGAAGAGGGAGAAGTAGTTCTCCGCCCCGTGGCCCTCGGCGACGCCCCGTGCCGCGAGGGCCCGCAACAGCCGGGGCTGGGTGGCGTCGATCCCCCGCTCCTCGCTGGTGGACGCGAGGTGGTCGAGCGCGGTCAGGTTCATCTCCAGGGTCCCGAGGTCGCCGGGGTACTCGCCCCGGTCGAGCAGGGGCGCCTGGGCGAGGAGGCTCGCGGGGTCCAGCACGGTGGGCATGAACCAGCCGAGGGCGAGGTCCGCGAACTCGGCCGCGGACACCCCCGCCGAGCCGACCAGTGCGCTGGCGTGCAGCCAGCCGTTGACGGTGGTGTACATCATCTCCAGCAGGGCCGTGTTGTGGAGCACCGCCAGCCCCGGGTCGGCGCCCAGGTACCGGGGCTCGCCGAGGGCCGCGAGGACGGCCCGGTGCCGCTCGAAGACCGTGCGGGAGCCGCTGTAGAGCAGCACCGAACCGGGGCGGCCGACCAGCGTCGGGGGCACCATGACCGCCCCGTCGAGGTGGTCCAGGCCCAGCCCGGCCGCCCACCCGGCCGCCTCGTTCGCCTCGGCCGGGGTGCCGGAGTTCAGGTTGATCAGGGCCCGGCCCCGCAGGGCGTCGCCGGCCGGGCCGAGGATCGCGTGCTGGGCGGCGTAGTCCTTGAGGCAGGTGATCGTGACGGGGCTCGCCGCCACCGCCTCGTCGACGGTGGACGCGAGCCGGGCCCCCTTCGCCACCAGGGCAG
This sequence comes from Streptomyces sp. NPDC002490, assembly GCF_040296045.1. Lineage (NCBI taxonomy): Bacteria > Bacillati > Actinomycetota > Actinomycetes > Kitasatosporales > Streptomycetaceae > Streptomyces > Streptomyces sp. NPDC002490. The sequence continues at coordinate 26,332 of NZ_JBEOWM010000005.1, forward strand.
CGGCCTTCTCCGGGGTGCGGTTCCAGACCGTCAGCGGATGGCCGCGGTCCACCAGGACGTGGGCGAGGGCGGTCCCCATGGGGCCGAGGCCGAGGAGGGTGACGGGTCCGAGGGGACTATCGGGCGCGGGAGTCGGGTTCTGTGTGGTCATGGACGGCACGCTAGGACCTCACACCGGTGTGAAGGTCAAGTGCCTGCGGGCGAAAGGACATTCATGCGGATAGGCGACCTCTCCCTGCGCACCGGGGTGAGTCGACGGCTGTTGCGGTACTACGAGGAGCAGGGGCTCCTGGCGCCCCGCCGACTGCCCGGCGGGTACCGGGCGTACGAGGAGGCGGACGTCGGCGCGGTGCGGTCCATCCGCGCCCTGCTGGCCGCCGGGCTGGGCACCCGGACGATCGCGGGGCTGTTGCCCTGCACCGTGGACGAGGGACGGGGCCCGGCCCCCCTGTGCGCGGGCTGGCTGCCGGAACTCCTCGGGGAACGCGAACGGCTGGACGCCGCCATCGACGGCCTGACCGCCGCGCGCGACGCCCTGGACCGCATCATCGCGCTCACCCCGCGAACGGACCCGGGGCCCGCCGCGGCTTCCGAGGGCGCACCGTGAGCCGGGGGCCGGGCGGTCGGTGACGGCCGCGGGCGGACGGCGCCGGGCGCCCGGTCAGGCGTCCCGGGCCGCGGTCATCACCCGGCGGAGCCCTTCGGTGAGTTCGCCGGCGGTCGGGGTGGTGTCCGGGTCGAAGAACCACTGCACCATCAGCCCCTGGAGCAGGGTCGAGTAGAAGCCCCCGGCGGTGGTCGCCAGCGGGTCGGCGGGCTCCGGTTCGGGGCCGCCGAGGAACATCGCGACGAGCCCGCTGCGGGCCTGTCCGCTGGCGCGGGCCAGGTGCTCGCGGACCCCGGGGAGCCGGTCGGCGTGCACCATCACCTCCAGGCCCAGACGCCAGGTCGGCGCGTTCTCGGCGAAGGTGCGGATGACGTTCTCCCAGGACCGCTCGAAGCGGGCCAGGGAGCCGTCCGCCGTGCGGTCCTCCTCGCCCCCCGGGGCGTCGAAGGCCGTGCTGACGCCCTCCACGAGTTCCACGTACGCCTGCGCCAGGAGCGCGTCCTTGGAGCCGTAGTGGTACCCGATGGACGCCAGGTTCGTCCCGGACTCGCGGACGACGTCGCGCGCCGTCGTTCCCAGGAAGCCCTTCTCCAGCAAGCAGCGCTTCGCGCCTTCCAGCAAGTCCTCGCGGTGTCCCATGCCGGGCAGCGTACCGACGTTCCCGCCCCGCCCTCCCCGCCCGTCCATACGAGCGTCATAGACACTTGTATAAGACGGCCGTATAGTCCCTGCCATGACCACCCACCCACCGGCGGCCCCCGGGCCCGTCGGCGCTCCACCGCGCGCCGGACGCCGCGAGTGGACCGCGCTCGCGGTCCTGATGCTCCCCCTGCTGCTCGTCTCCATGGACGTGTCCGTGCTCTACTTCGCCGTCCCGGCGATCAGCGCGGACCTCGCCCCGAGCGGCACCCAACAGCTGTGGATCTTCGACGTCTACGCCTTCGTCCTCGCCGGACTGTTGATGACGATGGGATCGGTGGGCGACCGCGTCGGCCGCCGCAGGCTGCTGCTGCTCGGTGCCCTCGCCTTCGGCGCGGCCTCCCTTAGCGCCGCCTACGCCCCCAGCGCCGAATCGCTGATCGCCGCCCGCGCCCTGCTGGGCGTCGGCGGCGCGGCCCTGATGCCCTCGACGATGGCCCTGGTGCGGAGCCTGTTCCGGGACCCCGGACAGCGCGCCCGCGCCATCGGCGTCTGGTCGGCCGTGATGACGGGCGGGGTGGCCCTCGGCTCCGTCCTGAGCGGCGTGCTCGTGGAGCACTTCTGGTGGGGCTCCGTCTTCCTGGTCAACCTGCCCGCCATGGTGCTGCTGCTGGTGCTCGCCCCGCTGCTGCTCCCCGAGTCCAAGGACCCCGCGCCCGGCCGCTTCGACCTGCCGGGCGTGGTGTTGTCGACGGCCGCGGTGCTCCCCCTGGTCTACGGGCTCAAGGAGGTCCCCGCCGAGGGCCTCGTCGCCCCCGCGCTGCTGCCCCTGCTGGTGGGGACGGTCTTCGCCGCGCTGTTCGTACGGCGGCAGCGCACCGCCACCGCTCCCCTGCTGCCCCCCGCGCTGTTCCGGGGCCGCGGCTTCGGGCCCGCGGTCTGCCTGAACTCCCTCGCCATGTTCGCGATGATGGGCTCGGCCTACTTCACCACCCAGTACCTCCAGTCGGTGCTCGACAAGAGCGCGATGGAGGCCGCCCTGTGGTCGCTGCTGCCCTCGGCGTTGATCGGGGTCGCCGCCCCCGCCACCACCGCCCTGGTCCAGCGCGGCGCCCGCCGCGGGCACGTCGTCACCGGCGGCTTCGGGCTGGCCGCCGCCGGGTTCGGGCTGCTGGCCACGGTCGGCACCGACTCGCTGGGATGGGTCCTGGCCGGCTCGGGGGTGCTGGCCTGCGGGGTCGTCACCGTGATGGCGCAGATGACGGACGTGGCCCTGGCCGCGGCCCCGCCCGAGCGGGCCGGCTCGGCCTCGTCCCTGCTGGAGACGGGCCAGGAGTTCGGCGGGGCCCTGGGGATGGCCGTCCTGGGCTCGATCGGCACGGCCGTCTACCGGCACCGGATGGACGGGGCGACCGTGGACGGCGCCCTGCCCGAGGCCGCGCGGGAGACCCTCGGCGGCGCCCTGGCGGTGGCCGGGGAGCTGCCGGAGCACGCCTCGGGAGCCCTCGCCGCCCTGGCCCGGGAGGCGTTCACGGACGGACTGGGAGCGGCGGCCCTCGGCGGGACGCTGGTGTTGCTGCTGGCCGCGGTGACCGCCCTGCTGGTGGTGCGCGAACCGCCTCCCGGCGGTCGGGAACGGGACTGAGGCTCCGCACGCGTACGGGGCCGGTCGATCCGGGGGGATCGACCGGCCCCGTACGGGATGCCGGAGGCGGTGACGTCAGTCCGTGAGGTCCACCGAGCGGGCCGAGACGGCGCCGATCTCCTCGCCCAGCTCCGCGAGCACCGCGGCGGGCACGGTGTCGTCGACGGTGAGGACGGCGAGTGCCTCGCCACCGGCCACCGCGCGGGAGACCTGCATGCCCGCGATGTTGACGCCCGCCTCGCCGAGGACCCGGCCGACCGTGCCGACGACGCCGGGACGGTCCGCGTACTTCAGCACGACCATGTGGTCCGCGAGGGCGAGGTCGATGTCGTGCTCGCCGATCGCCACGATCTTCTGGTGGTGCTTGGGCCCGGCCAGGGTGCCGGAGACCGAGACCTCCTGGCCGTCGCCCAGGGTGCCGCGCACCGTGACCACGTTGCGGTGGTCGGGGGACTCGCTGGACGTCGTCAGCCGCACCTCGACACCGCGCTCCTGCGCGAACAACGGGGCGTTGACGTAGGACACCGTCTCGTCCACGACGTCCTCGAACACGCCCTTGAGCGCGCTGAGTTCGAGGACCTTCACATCGTGCTGGGTGATCTCGCCGTACACCTCGACGTCCAGGCGCACCGCGACCTCACCGGCCAGCGCGGTGAAGATGCGGCCCAGCCGCTCGGCCAGCGGCAGCCCCGGCTTCACGTCCTGGGCGATGACGCCGCCCTGCACGTTCACCGCGTCCGGCACCAGCTCGCCGGCGAGCGCCAGCCGCACCGAGCGCGCCACCGCGATGCCCGCCTTCTCCTGGGCCTCGTCGGTGGAGGCGCCCAGGTGCGGGGTGGCCACCACCTGGTCGAACTGGAACAGCGGCGAGTCGGTGCACGGCTCCTTGGCGTACACGTCGAGCCCGGCGCCGGCGACCCGGCCCTCCTTCAGCGCCGAGTACAGCGCCTCCTCGTCCACGATGCCGCCGCGGGCGGCGTTGACGATGCGGACGGTCGGCTTGACCTTGTGCAGCGCCTCGTCGCCGATGAGGCCGAGGGTCTCGGGGGTCCTCGGCAGGTGGACGGTGATGAAGTCGGAGACCTCCAGCAGCTCGTCCAGCGAGAGCACCTTGACGCCCATCTGGGCGGCGCGGGCGGGCTGCACGTAGGGGTCGTAGGCGACGACCTTCATGCCGAAGGCGGACATCCGCTGGGCGACGAGCGCGCCGATGCGGCCGAGGCCCACCACGCCCAGGGTCTTCTCGGCGAGTTCGACGCCGGTGTACTTCGAGCGCTTCCACTCGCCGTTCTTCAGCGCGGCGTTGGCCTGCGGGATGTTGCGCGCGGTGGCGACCAGCAGACCGCAGGCCAGTTCGGCGGCGGTGACGATGTTGGAGGTGGGGGCGTTGACGACCATCACGCCGGCCTTGGTGGCGGCGGAGACGTCCACGTTGTCGAGGCCCACGCCGGCGCGGGCGACGACCTTCAGCTTGCGGGCGGCCGCGATGGCCTCGGCGTCGACCTTGGTCGCCGAGCGGATGAGGATGGCGTCGACGTCGGCGATCGCGGGCAGCAGCTCGGAACGGTCGGCGCCGTTGCAGTGCCGGATCTCGAAGTCGGGCCCGAGCGCGTCCACAGTCGCGGGCGACAGCTCTTCAGCGATGAGTACGACCGGTTTGCCGTTGGCAGCAGTGCTCACGTGAGTCCTCACAAGTCCATTGCGGACGGCCGTCCCGACGGCCGCAGGCGGTGGAGGTTGGCTTGCCGCGTGGAAGACGCACGACGCTGTGGGCCTGACGCGTATGTGCTGTGCAGTGTAGTGGCGGAACGGGAGACATTTTCCGCCGCACCGGAAGGATCACCCTTCCGTGGCTGGCCGAACTGGACAAACGTCCCACGGCCGTCGGGTCGGTGACCGGAAGTCGACGCCGTCCCGCTCCCTCGTGCGCAGGGGACCAGAGCACGTCGGAAACGTCACTCCGGCCCCTTCCGGCCCTCGGGGAAGCCCCTGACCCGGAGAAACGCGCTCCCGTGCGGCAGCGGCGCACCACACGGTCGGGCCCGCGCCGGCGTCGCCGTAGCGAAGCGGGCGCACGGGGGCACGCCCGCGCGCGGGGCACCCGGTCCGGCGCGCGGGGCGCGGACCGTGGTGCACCAGCGCACGGACGGTGGCACGGACGGGGCTTACGCCTCCTCGTCCACCCAGCTCATCAGCTTGCGCAGCTCCTTGCCGGTGGTCTCCAGCAGGTGCTTCTCGTCGGCCTTCTTGTACTCGTTGTACTGCGGCAGGCCGTCCTGGTACTCCTTCATCCAGTTGTTGGCGAAGGTGCCGTCCTGGATCTCGCCGAGGACCTTCTTCATCTCGGCCTTGGTGGCGTCGGTGACGATCCGCGGGCCGGTGACGTAGTCGCCCCACTCGGCGGTCTCGGAGATCGACCAGCGCATCTTCTCCAGGCCGCCCTCGTACATGAGGTCGACGATCAGCTTCAGCTCGTGCAGGCACTCGAAGTAGGCGATCTCCGGCTGGTAACCGGCCTCCACCAGGGTCTCGAAGCCTGCCTTGACCAGCGCCGAGGCACCGCCGCACAGCACGGCCTGCTCACCGAACAGGTCGGTCTCGGTCTCCTCGGTGAAGGTGGTCTTGATGACGCCGGCACGGGTGCCGCCGATGGCCTTGGCGTAGGACAGGGCCAGCGCGAAGGCGCCGCCGGAGGCGTCCTGCTCGACCGCGACGATGCAGGGGACGCCGCGGCCCTCTTCGTACTGGCGGCGCACCAGGTGGCCCGGGCCCTTGGGGGCGACCATGCACACGTCGACGCCGGCCGGGGGCTTGATGAAGCCGAAGCGGATGTTGAAGCCGTGCCCGAAGAACAGGGCGTCGCCGTCCTTCAGGTGCTCCTTGATGGACTCCTCGTAGACCTTGGCCTGGATCGGGTCCGGCACGAGGATCATGATGACGTCGGCCTCGGCCGCCGCCTCGGCGGGGGTGACCACGCGCAGGCCCTGCTCCTCGGCCTTGGCCTTGGACTTCGAGCCCTCGTGCAGACCCACGCGGACGTCGACACCGGAGTCCCGCAGGGACAGCGCGTGGGCGTGGCCCTGGCTGCCGTAACCGATGACGGCGACCTTGCGGCCCTGGATGGTGGACAGGTCGGCGTCGGCGTCGTAGAACAGCTCGGCCACTGGGTTTCTCCTTGGTGTATTTCTGCCGGTGTCGCTGGGTGTGCGTCCCACCGTACGGCGGGCGGGGAGGGGGAGGTGACGGGGTCTCGCGATGCGGGCGCGCGCGTGGGGTGGTACGCGCGCGGAGCCTCCTCCGCGAGGGGAGCGAGGTCCGCGCCGGGTGCACCGCCCCACGCGCGCGGAGGGTCCCGCGCACACGAGGGCTCGACGGGGCGGGGGCGTGGCCCCCGCCCGGGTGTCAGGCGGAGCGGTCCAGGGACCGCAGCGAGCGGTCCGTGATGGACCGGGAGCCCCGTCCGATGGCGATGGTGCCGGACTGGACGAGTTCCTTGATGCCGAACGGCTCCAGCATCCTGAGCATCGCCTCCAGCTTGTCGCTGGAACCGGTGGCCTCGATGGTGACGGCCTCCGGCGAGACGTCCACGGTCTTGGCGCGGAACAGCTGGACGATCTCCACGATCTGGGAGCGCGTCTCGTTGTCGGCGCGGACCTTGGCGAGGACGAGTTCGCGCTGCACCGCGGAGCCGGGCTCCAACTCGACGATCTTCAGCACGTTGACGAGCTTGTTGAGCTGCTTGGTGACCTGTTCGAGGGGGAGGTCCTCGACGTTGACCACGATGGTGATGCGGGAGATGTCGGGGTGCTCGGTGACACCGACCGCGAGCGAGTCGATGTTGAATCCGCGGCGGGAGAACAGTGCGGCGATCCGGGCGAGGATGCCGGGGGTGTTCTCGACCAGGACCGAGAGCGTGTGCTTGGACATGACGGTCATTCTCTTCCTGCCTCGATCGTCTTCCGGGCCTCAGTCGTCCTCGTTGTCGCCGAAGTCGGGGCGGACGTCACGGGCGGCCATGATGGTGTCGTTGGAGGTGCCGGCGGCGACCATCGGCCACACCATGGCGTCCTCGTGGACGATGAAGTCGACCACGACGGGGCGGTCGTTGATGGCGTTGGCCTCGGCGATGACCTTGTCGAGGTCCTCGGGGGACTCGCAGCGCAGCGCCACGCAGCCCATCGCCTCCGAGAGCTTCACGAAGTCGGGGACGCGGGTGCCCCCGGCGGGCTTGCCGGGCACCGGCTGGCCGTCCGCCTGCGGGTCGTCGGGACCGCTGTGCAGGACGGTGTTGGAGTAGCGCTGGTTGTAGAAGAGGGTCTGCCACTGGCGGACCATCCCGAGGGCGCCGTTGTTGATGATGGCGACCTTGATCGGGATGTTGTTCAGCGCGCAGGTGGTCAGTTCCTGGTTGGTCATCTGGAAGCAGCCGTCGCCGTCGATCGCCCAGACCGTGCGCTCCGGCTGGCCGGCCTTGGCCCCCATCGCCGCGGGCACCGAGTACCCCATGGTGCCGGCGCCGCCGGAGTTCAGCCAGGTGGCGGGCTGCTCGTAGCGGATGAAGTGGGCGGCCCACATCTGGTGCTGGCCGACGCCCGCGGTGAAGATCGTGTCCGCGGGGGCGAGCTGCCCGATCCGCTCGATGACCTGCTGCGGGGAGAGCGAACCGTCCGTGGGCTGGTCGTAGCCCAGCGGGTAGGTCTCGCGCCAGCGGTCGATGTCGGCCCACCAGGCGGTGTAGTCGCCGGAGTGGCCCTCGGCGTGCTCCTTCTGGACGGCCTGGACGAGGTCGGCGATGACCTCGCGGGCGTCGCCGACGATCGGCACGTCGGCGGCCCGGTTCTTGCCGATCTCGGCCGGGTCGATGTCCGCGTGGACGATCTTGGCGTACGGGGCGAAGCTGTCCAGCTTGCCGGTGACCCGGTCGTCGAAGCGGGCGCCGAGGGCGACGATCAGGTCCGCCTTCTGGAGCGCGGTCACCGCGGCGACGGAACCGTGCATCCCGGGCATGCCCAGGTGCTGCGGGTGGCTGTCGGGGAAGGCGCCGAGCGCCATCAGGGTGGTGGTGACGGGCGCGCCGGCGAGTTCCGCGAGGACCTTCAGTTCGGCGGTGGCGCCGGCCTTGATGACTCCGCCGCCGACGTACAGCACGGGCCGCTTGGCCTGGGTGATCAGCTTGGCTGCCTCGCGGATCTGCTTGGCGTGCGGCTTGGTCACCGGGCGGTAGCCGGGCAGGTCCTGGGCGGGCGGCCAGCTGAAGGTGGTCTTGGCCTGGAGGGCGTCCTTGGCGATGTCGACCAGGACCGGCCCGGGGCGGCCGGTGGCGGCGATGTGGAACGCCTCGGCGATGGTCCGGGGGATGTCCTCGGCCTTGGTGACCAGGAAGTTGTGCTTGGTGATCGGCATGGTGATGCCGACGATGTCCGCCTCCTGGAAGGCGTCGGTGCCGATCGCGGCGGAGGCCACCTGTCCGGTGATGGCGACCAGCGGGACGGAGTCCATGTGCGCGTCGGCGATGGGGGTGACCAGGTTGGTGGCGCCCGGCCCGGAGGTGGCCATGCAGACGCCGACCTTGCCGGTGGCCTGGGCGTACCCGGTGGCCGCGTGGCCCGCGCCCTGCTCGTGGCGGACGAGGATGTGGCGCACCCGGGTGGAGTCCATCATCGGGTCGTACGCGGGCAGGATCGCACCGCCGGGGATGCCGAACACCGTCTCGGCCCCGACCTCTTCGAGGGAGCGGATGAGGGACTGCGCACCGGTGACGTGCTCGACGGTGGCGGACTGTCCTCCGGAACGGGGCCGCGGCTGCGGATGGTGGGCCCCGGTGGCCTGCTCGGTCATCGTCATTCTCTTCTCGATGCTGAGGGGGATGTGCGACGGTTGTACGGAGTGTTGCGGTCTGCTCGGGCGACCGGCGCGGTGCCGGTGCAACAAAAAACCCCTCGTGCCGTGAGGCAAGCGAGGGGAGCGCGCCGGTGCGGGTAGCGGGGTGTGGTGGACGACCCTGCTTCAGCCGACGCGCTGTCCAAGTACGAGAATTCGGGTGCGCATGGATCAGACCCTCCCTCTCGCACTCAACCCCTGTCAAGTGGGTGGGACGCGGGTCTCATTATGTGGGCGAGGCGATGCTCCGAAGCGGTATCCGCCGGCGGGCGGCGCGGGGTGGGTGACCGGACTCAGGGAGGTGTATCCGCCCTGGCCACGGGTGTCGCGAGGGGTCGCGGGCCCCAGGGCGGCGTGCGGCTCGCGAGCGCCCCGGGACAGGCCCCGGGGGCCGGCCAGCACGGCCGCTCCGAGGGCCTTGGGCCCCTCCTCGTACACCGGCTCCCGGGGCTCGCCGCCCTGTTCTCGGGGGACGGGGTACCGCCCCGTGGCCAGGGCCCTGCGGAGTCGGTGCTCGTCCAGCGCTCCGGAGAACGCCATGCCCTGACCGTGGGTGCAGCCCATCGCCCTCAGTGCGGTCACCTGCTCCGGCAGGTCCACTCCGTCGGCGACGGCTTCCAGGCCGAGCGCGGTCGCGATCCGCACCAGTCCGCTGGTGATCTTGTGGAGCCGGGTGGACTCCACGACGCCCTCGACCAGGCCCCGGTCGAGCTTGAGGACGTCGAGGGGGAGCCGGCGCAGCGCCTCGATCGCGGTGGGGCCGGCGCCGAAGCCGTCCAGCGCGATCCGGGCCCCGGCCCTCCGCAGTGCCGTGAGGCGGCGTTCCAGCGCGTCCAGCGAGAGGGCGGGGCCGACGTCGGCCAGCTCGATCGTCAACTGGCCGGTGGCGAGGCCGTGCCGGGTCAGCAGGCCCTCGACCGCCACCGCGGTGCCGCCGCGCTCCAGCAGGCCGTGTGCACCGAGCCGGACGACGAGGGCCGTGCGGTGGCCGGCGCGGGCCCGCTCGGCGGCCCGGGCGACGGCCTCCTCCAGCGTCCAGCGGTCCAGTGCCGCGGCGCGGTCGACACCGGGCTCCTCGCCCCCGGGGTGGCCCGGCAGCTCGGACAGGGTGCGGAACTCGGCGGGGGTGAACAGCACGCCCTGTCCGGACCGCCACCGGGCCTGCGCCGCGACGGCGCTGATCGAGCCGGTGGCGAGGTGCACGACGGGCTGGTGGAGCAGGGCGAACTCGCCCCCGTCGAGGGCCGTCCGCAGCCGCCCGGCCAGTTCGGTCCGGCGGACGGCCTCGGCCTGGAGGTGCGGCGCGTACAGCTCGACCCGGCCCTTGCCCGCCGCCTTCGCCCGGTACATGGCGAGGTCGGCGTTGCGCAGCAGTTCGCTCTCGCCGAGACCGGGTTCGGCGAAGGCGATGCCGATGGACGCGGCGACCTTGAGGTCGTGGCCGCCGATCGCGTAGGGCTGGGAGAGGCGGATGCGCAACCGGTCGGCGAGTTCCACGAGGTGGCGCTCGCGGGCGGACCGGTCGGCGTCGCCGCCGCCGATGACGAGGGCGGCGAACTCGTCGCCGCCGAGCCGGGCGGCCGTGTCGCCCTGGCGCACCGCCTCCTGGAGCCTCCGGGCGGCTTCCACCAGGAGGGCGTCGCCGGCCTGGTGCCCGTGGGTGTCGTTGACGGCCTTGAAGCCGTCGAGGTCGATGAAGAGCACCGCGGTGCCCGGGTCCCGGTCAGCGGAGCGGCGACCGCCGAGGGCGCCGGCGACCCGGCGGGTGAACAGCGCCCGGTTGGGCAGTCCGGTCAGCGGGTCGTGTTCGGCGCTGTGCTGCAACTGGGCCTGGAGGCGGACGCGTTCCGTGACGTCCCGACTGTTGAACAGCAGTCCGCCGTGGTGCCGGTTGACGGTGGACTCCACGTGCAGCCACTGGTCGCTGCCGGAGTGGAAGCGGCACTCGATGCGGGTGGTCGGGTCGACGGGCGGGTCCGCGGCGAGGAACCGGCGCACCTCGTGGAGGAAGGCGCCGCGGTCGTCGGGGTGGATCAGCGAGGCCAGCTCGCTGCCCACGAGGTCCTCGGCGTCCCGGCCGTAGACCCCGGCGGCGGCCGGGCTGACGTACTGGAGCACGCCGTTGGGCGCGGCGATCATGATGACGTCGCTGGAGCCTTGCACCAGGGAGCGGAAGTGGTTCTCCTGCTCGGCGAGTTCTCGGGTGAGGGCGACGTTGTCCATCAGCATGATGCCCTGCCTGACGACCAGGGCCAGGACGACCGTGCAGGCGGTGACCAGCACCACCCGGTCGACGCTGCGGTCGTTCAGGACGTTGTAGAGGATGCCCAGGGTGCAGACGGTGGCCGCCAGGTAGGGCGCGAGCGCCGCGAGCGAGCCGGAGGTCGGCCGGGGGCGCTCGGGACGCCGTCCCTCGTCCGGCGGGGGGCCCGGGGCCTGCGGGGCCGGCAGGCCCCGGGTCGTGCCGGGGCCTGCCGGGCAGCCCGGGCGGGACAGCGGGTGGGCGTGCGCCGGCTGCTGCGGATGCGCGCCGGGCTCGCAGTCGGTCGGGGGGCGGACGGAGGGTTCGGGGACGGACGCCCACGGCGCGTAGGCGAGCAGCAGGGAGCCGGCGAACCAGCCGGCGTCGAGCAACTGTCCGGAGCGGTAGCTCGCGTGCAGCAGCGGCGAGCTGAACAGCGCGTCGCACATGACGGTCAGGGCGAGGGCGCCGATGGCGGTGTTCACCGTGGAGCGGTTGACGCAGGTGCGGCGGTAGTGCAGGGCGAGGACGATGCTCACCAGGGCGATGTCCAGCAGGGGGTAGGCGAGGGAGAGCGCCGTGTGGGAGACGCTCCGCCCCTGGAAGCGCGCCGTGTGGGCGAGTGCGAGGCTCCAGGAGAGGGTGAGCAGGGAGCCGCAGATGAGCCAGGTGTCGAGGCCCAGGCAGATCCATCCGGCCCGGGTCACGGGGCGTTTGGCGAGCAGCAGCAGTCCGACGATGGCGGGCGGGGCGAAGCAGAGGAAGAACAGGTCGGCGAAGCTGGGGCTGGGCACGGGCACCCGGAGGACGACCTCGTACCAGCCCCAGACGCCGTTTCCCAGGGCGGCCATGGCGGAGGAGAGGGCGAACAGGTACCAGGCCGCGCGCGGGCGGCTGTGCCGGGTGCGGGCGTACAGCAGGCAGGAGACGGCGGCGGTCGCCGCGGCGGCGCTCAGCCCGAAGTCACCCATGATCAGCGCCACTTCGGGGGAGCCCCAGTCGAGGGCCGCCCCCATCGCGTAGCCGCCGCAGACGACGGCGAGCAGCAGGTGGACCACCCGTCCGGTGCGGCCGCCCGGCCCGGTCCCGACGGATGCGGTGGTGCCCGGGGCACTCACCGGGTGCTCCCCGGCCGAGAGCGCGCTCGGTTCCGGTGGCCGTGCCGCGACCGGTGACGCGCGGGGGCGGCTGCGCCGCGTCCGCCCTCATGATCCGGGCGACGGCACCGAGCGGGTGCGCGCCCGGGTCGGCGTCTGGTCCCCCTGAGTGTCGGATGGTCGTTCCACAGGCCGTGCACCAACGATCAGCCCCCCTCGCGTTCCGCTGTCCCGTCCCCCGCGCCACACACTGCGTGGCGCAGCCCCTAGCGGCGACGATACACCAAACTGGTCACTCAGGGACATAGCCTCTCTACTCTCCGTGACTGCGAGTGACCTTTCGGGTGTCCGGCCGACCCGGGGAAGTCGGGCGCTTCCGACAGCCGGCCCGCCCCGGGCGCGAAGTACCAAGGGTCGCGCACGGCGTGGGACGACGGCGCACGACCGCCACGAGGGTGCCCGGTGCACTTCAGTGCGCTGCTGACGCTCCCTGCGCGCCGGGCTGTCGGCCCGTCACCCGGACCACGTTCGCCAACGGCTCCCCCGCGGCGTACCGGGTGAGTTGCTCGACCAGCAGGCGCTCCGCGCGGGGGCGGAACGCGCTGGAGGGACCGCCCGCGTGCGGGCTGATCAGCACCCCCGGGGAGTGCCACAACGGATGCCCTGCGGGGAGCGGTTCGGGGTCGGTGACGTCGAGGGCGGCGGTCAACCGCCCCGGGTTCCCGGTCAGCTCCGCGAGGAGCGCCCCGGTGTCCACGACCGCCCCGCGCGCGATGTTCACCAACAGCGCCCCGTCCTTCATCCGGGCCAGGAACCCGGCGTCGACGAGGTGCCGGGTGGCGTCGGTGAGCGGGGTGGCGAGCACCACCACGTCGGCGGCCGGCAGCAGCGCGGGCAGGTCGGCCAGGGCGTGCACGGGGCCGTGCGGGGCGAGCCTCGCCCGGCGGGCGACCCGGGTGACCTCCCCGACCTCGAACGGCCGCAGTCGGTCCTCGATCGCCGCGCCGATCGACCCGTACCCCACGATGAGGACCGACCGGTCGGCGAGGGCGGGGCGGAAGCCCGGACGCCAGTGGCCGCGGTCCTGGTCGCGCACGTGGTCGGGGATGCCGCGCAGGGCGGCGAGGACCAGGGCGAGGGCCAGTTCGGCGGTACTGGCGTCGTGCACCCCGCGCGCGTTGCACAGCCGGACCCCGGCGGGCAGCGCGTCCACCGCGGGCAGCACGTCGTCCACCCCGGCGGTGAGCGTCTGGACCACCTCCAGCCGGGGCATCAGGGGCAGGGCGCCCACCTTCACGGACGACCGCTTCAGGTAGGGCACGGTGAAGAAGGCGCACCGGGCCGGGTCGGCGGGGTACGGCTGCGTGCCGTCCTCCCCGCCGTCGTAGAAGTGGTAGTCCAGCCCAGCGGGGAGACCCGCGATCTCCTCGGGCGGCAGCGCGAGCCATACGTCACCGGTCATGCCCCGAGGCTATGCGCTGTCGGCACTCCCCGTCGGCCCGCCTGCGCCGGCGGCTGCGCCCCCGGCGTGCGCCCGCCGCCGCACGGCTCGGCGACCCGGGCACGGAGGACGGTCACCAGCGGTTAGTTTGGGGGCCGCTCGAACGGCACGGGGAGGGTACGGCGAGGTGGAGCGCAGGACGATCGGCGCGACGGCACTCGAAGTGGGCGCGGTGGGACTCGGCTGCATGCCGATGAGTTGGGCGTACTCCGCCTCCCGACGGCGCGGCGACGAATCCCTGCGCACCGTGCACACGGCCCTGGACCGGGGGTGCACGCTGCTCGACACCGCCGACATGTACGGGCCGTTCACCAACGAGCTGCTGCTCGGACGGGTCCTCAGGGAACGCCGGGGCGAGGCCTTCGTCACCACCAAGTGCGGGCTGTTGGTGGGGGATCAGCACATCGTCGCCAACGGCCGGCCGAGCTACGTGAAGCGGGCCTGCGACGCCTCCCTGCGCCGGCTCCAGACCGATGTGATCGACCTGTACCAGTTGCACCGGGCGGATCCGGAGGTTCCGGTCGAGGAGACCTGGGGCGCGATGGCCGAGTTGGTGGGTGCGGGCAAGGTGCGGGCCCTCGGGGTCTGCGCCCTGGGCGCCCGGGCCTCCCGCCGCTCGGGCGGGCGACGCCCCCACGAGGTGACGGTCCGCCGGCTGGAACGGATGCAGCAGGTCTTCCCGGTCGCCGCGGTCGAGGCGGAGCTGTCGGTGTGGTCCCCGGAGGCCCTGGAGGTGCTCCTGCCCTGGTGCGAGGCGCGCGGGGTGGGCCTCCTCGCGGCGATGCCCCTCGGCAGCGGGTACCTGACGGGCACCCTCACCCCGGGGCAGGGCTTCGAACCCGACGACGCCCGGGCCCGGCACCCCCGGTTCACCGCCGAGGTGATGGCCGCCAACCAGTCGATCGTGGCGGGATTGCGCCGGGTCGCCCGGCGGCACGGGCCGGACGCCACCCCCGCCCAGGTGGCGCTGGCCTGGGTGCTGGAGCGGGGCCGGCACGTGATCGCGGTGCCCGGGGCCAAACGGGCCCGCTGGGTGGTGGAGAACTCCCGGGCCGCCGCGCTGCGGCTCACGGACGCCGACCGGGCGGAGATCGCCGCCCTGCCGCCGGTCCGGGAGTCCTGGGAGCCCCGGGAGTAGGACGCCCGTCCGCGTCGACGCGCCGGGCGCGTTCCGCGCCGCCGGGAACCTTCCGGCGCCCGGCGGGGTACTCAAGGTGAACCCGCCCCGTCGAAGGGACCGCGATCGTGTCACGTCCAACCATGACGGCCGCCCTCACCGCGGCCGTGCTCGTGCTCCTCTCCGGATGCTCCTCCGGGGAGGAGGCCCCGCCCGCCGACCGCGGGAGCGGATCGGCCTCCCCCGCCGCGCCCTCCCCCGGCCGCACCGCCACGGCCGCCCCCGCGAAGGGCTCGGTGGAGGCGGTCCGCACCGTGGCCGAGGGGCTCGACTCGCCCTGGGGGCTGGTGTCGCTGCCCGACGGGGACCTGCTGGTCTCCTCCCGGGACGAGGGCACCGTCAGCCGGATCGACGGCCGGACCGGCCAGCGGGTGGAGCTGGGCGCGGTGCCCGGGGTGGCGGCGGCCGGGGAGGGCGGGCTCCTCGGCATCGCCCTCTCCCCCGCCTTCGACTCCGACCGGATGGTCTACGCGTACTTCACCACCGCCTCGGACAACCGCATCGCCCGGATGCGGTACGAGGAGGACAAGCCCACCGGCGCGCAGCTCGGCGCGCCGAGCACGGTGCTGCGGGGCATCCCCAAGGGCACGATCCACAACGGCGGGCGCATCGCCTTCGGCCCGGACGGGATGTTGTACGCCGGAACGGGCGAGATCGGTGACACCGGGCTGGCCCAGGACAAGGAGTCCCTCGCCGGGAAGGTCCTGCGGATGACCCCGACCGGTGAACCGGCGCCCGGGAACCCCTTCGGGGAGGATTCGTACGTCTACTCCTACGGTCACCGCAACGTCCAGGGACTGGCCTGGGACGAGGAGGGACGGCTGTGGGCCTCGGAGTTCGGGCAGAACACCTGGGACGAGCTGAACCACATCGTGGCCGGTGACAACTACGGCTGGCCCGAGGCGGAGGGCAAGGGCTCCGGCAGGGACTTCCACGACCCGGTCGCCCAGTGGCGCACCTCGGACGCCTCCCCCAGCGGGATCGCCTACGCGGCGGGCTCGATCTGGCTGGCGGGGCTGCGCGGCGAACGCCTGTGGCGGGTGCCCGTCCGGGGCGTGGACGGCGCCCCGGAGCCGGAGGAGTTCCTGCGCGGCGAGTACGGACGGCTGCGCACGGTGGTGGCGGTGGGCGGCAACACCCTGCTGCTCACCAGCAGCGAGACCGACGGCCGGGGAACGCCCGGCCGGGGCGACGACCGCATGGTGGAGCTGGAGGTGGAGTGACGCGGGGCGGTCGCAGGGCCGCCGGGGCGGGACGCTACGGCTGCGCCCGCGCGGACGGCGGATCCGGGGCGAGCAGTCGCAGCCGGTGCACCAGGGCCGCGGCCTCGCCCCGACCGGACACCCCGAGCTTGGGGAGGATGTGGGAGACGTGGACGCTCGCCGTCTTGGGCGAGATGAACAGTTCCTCCGCGATCTGGCGGTTGCTGCGCCCCGCGGCGACCAGGCCCAGGACCTCCCGCTCGCGCGGAGTGAGCCCGTAGCGGGCCAACGGGTCGGTGGGGGCGGGCGCGCCGGGGCGGGCGAGGGCGAGCCGAGCGCGCCCGGCGAGCGCGGTCACGGCCTCGCCGAGGGGGGCGGCGCCCAGGTGTCGGGCCAGGGCGGCGGTCTGCCGGAGCAGTTCCGCCGCCCGGGCCCGGCCGTCGGGTGCGTCCTCGCCCACCGCGGTGGCCGGGGGCGTCGGCGGGCTCCCCCCTCCGACGGACGGGCCGCGACGCGCGGCGGCGCCCGCAGTGGCCTCCGCGAGCAGTGCCTCGGCCAGCCGGTAGCGGACCCGGGCGAGGTCGTAGGGGCGTTCCAAGGGGGTGAAGGCGTCGACGACCGCGTACCAGTCGGCACAGGTCGAGAGGTGCTCGGCGCGGCGCATCTCGGCACGGACCCACAGCGCGTGCGCGTGCCACACGGGGGCGCCCGTGGCCACGGACTTCACGGCGGTGCGGAGGGTGGCGAGGGCGACTGCCCGGCCGGGCGCGGCGATCGGCAGCCCGCGCGCCTCGGTCTCCAGGGTGGCGGCGGCGACCAGCAGCGGCCAGACGTAGCGCTGGGTGCCGGGCGGGAAGCCCGCGGCGAGGGCGGCGGCGAACTCCGCCCGGGCGTCCAGGATCCGGCCCTCGCCGGCGGCGACGCCGAGGGCGAGCCGGGCGAGGGGGATGGCCTGCTGGGGCACGGGGTCGTGGCTGCCGTAGTGGCGGCGGGCCTCGGCCAGGTGCCGGGCGGTCCCCCCGGTGTCCCCGCGGGCCAGGGCGAGGTGGCCGGCGATCACGGCGGCGGCGCCACGGGGCTTGGAGCCGTGGCCGGGGTGCTCGGCGTGGGCGACGGCCCGGACGGCCTCGTCCCAGCGTCCGAGGCTGTAGAGCGAGTCGGCGAGGTTGCCCCAGATCCACGCCTGCGTCTCGCGCAGGCCGTAGTGGCGGGCGTGGTCGACGCCCTCGTGCAACAGGGCGACGGCCTCGCGGGAGCGGCCCAGCGCTTCGAGCGAGTGGGGGAGGTTCACGTACACGCGGCCGGAGCCGCTCAGGCCGAGCCCCAGCGCGTTCTCCTTGATCCGGTACATCTGGGCGAGGCCCGCCTCCGCGTCGCCGGCGTCGACCATGAGGCTGCTGAGCGTGAGCCGGGCGTTCTGCTCGATCTCCGCGGCGCCCACCATGCGCGCGTACTCGACGGCGCGCTCCGCGGCGGTGAAGCTGTCCGGGCCGGGCCGGTGGATCATCGACCAGTTGGCCACCCGGGCGAGGACCTCGGCGTGCACCGGGGACGGCGGCAGCCCCCGCACCAGGTCCTGGGCGGTGGCGAGTTCCTGCCAGCCGTCACCGCGGGCGAGTGCCTGGACCAGCATCGACCGCTGCACCCAGAACCAGGCGGCGCGCAGCGGGTCGGGGGCCTCCTCCAAGGACCGCAGGGCCCGCTTGGTGATCTTCAGGGCCCGGACGCGTTCCCCGCAGAGGCGCCCGGCGACGGCGGCTTCGGCCAGGACGTCGTGGAAGGTGAGGGGAGTGGCTGCGGGCATCCCCTCGTAGGGCAGGAACTGGCCGATGTAGTCGCCCGCGCAGAGCCGGACCCGCACCGTTTCGGGGGCGCCGTCCCACAGGTGCATCGCCCGTTCCAGCAGGCTCAGTTGCTCGGCGTAGGCGTACCGGTCGCGGGCCTCGGCGGAGGCGCCCAGCACGGCGGGGAGCGCCTTGGCGGGGTCGTGCGCGTGGTACCAGTAGCTGGCCAGTCGGGTGGCGCGCTCGTCTGCGGGCACCAGGGTCGGCTCGGCTTCCAGGGCCTCGGCGTAACGACGGTTGAGGCGGGAGCGTTCCCCGGGCAGCAGGTCGTCGCTGACCGCTTCGCGGACCAGGGAGTGCCGGAACCGGTAGCCGTCGCCGTCCGCGGTGGGCTGGAGGACGCTGGCGCCGACCGCGGCGCGCAGCGCCTCGATGAGCCCGTCCTCGGCGAGCCCGACGACCGCGGCGAGCAGGGCGTGCCCCACCGTGGAGCCGCCCTCGGCAACCGCCCTGACCACGTGTTGGGCGGGGTCGGGGAGACCTTCGACGCGGACCAGGAGGAGGTCGCGCAGCGAGTCGGACAGCGGCGGACAGCGGTCCTCCCCCGCAGCGGCGGCGAGTTCCTCGACGAAGAAGGCGTTGCCGTCCGAGCGGGCGAAGACCTCGTCGACGAGGACGGGGTCGGGCTGCGTGGCGAGGATTCCGGCCATCTGCGCGCCCACCTCGATCCGGTTGAATCGGTGGAGTTCCACGCGGCGGACGCTGCGCAGCCGGTCGAGTTCGGCCAGGAGGGGGCGCAGCGGGTGGCGGCGGTGGATGTCGTCGGCGCGGTAGCTGGCGAGGACGACGATCCGGCCGCGGCGCAGGGCGCGGAACAGATAGGTGAGCAGGTGCCGGGTGGAGGCGTCGGCCCAGTGCAGGTCCTCCAGGACCAGCAGGAGGGTCCGGTCGTGGGCGAGCCGTTCCAGGAGGCGAACGGTCAGTTCGAAGAGGCGGGCCATGGCCTCCTCGTTGTGGCTGCTGCCGCCGACCGGGCCGCCCAACTCCGGGAGCAGTCGGGCGAGTTCCTCCTCCTGGCCGGCGGCGGCAGCCGCGAGTTCCTCGGGGAGCAGCAGGCGCAGGGCCCGGAGGGCGGTGGAGAAGGGCGCGAAGGGCAGGCCGTCCGCCCCGATCTCCACGCAACCGCCGATGGCGACGACGACGTCCCGGGTGAGGGCCGAGCGGGCGAACTCCTCGATGAGACGCGTCTTTCCGACGCCGGCCTCGCCACCGAGCAGGAGTGCTTGCGGCTCCCCCCGGGCCGCGCGGCCGAGCGCTTGGTGCAGCACCGCCAGTTCGGCGGTGCGGCCGATGAACACGGGGCTGACGGATCGGGACTCCACGCCGCCGAGCATCGCACAGCGGCGAGGAACTCCCCCAGTGGATATCTCCGCAGGTCCACGGGGCGGACGGGGGCCGGGGGGACCGGTGGGCCGGTCGGCGGGGCCCGGCGGGGGCACTGGGGTGCGCGGCGCCCCGGAGGGCGCCGGGCCGGCGTCCCCGCGCTGCCCACGGGGGTCCGGCGCGGGGACGCCGACGGTCATGCGGCGCGGGCGTAGTTCTCGGTCCGCGGCCCCGGGGGTCGGGGCCGTTCCGGCGTGCCCGGATCGGCGCCGTCCACGGACTCGCCTTCCCGCTCCAGGCGGCGCACCTGGTCGAGGAGACGCCGGCGGGCGGCCTCCTGGTGGAGTTCGGCGGCCCTCAACTGGTGCAGTTCGTAAGCGAACATCGGGTTCCCCCTCGGACGGTGGTGACACCTCTTGGTGCACTTCCACCGTCGCCGTAGGCGAGGGCCCCGCGCATCGGGAAGATGCCGCATCCTGGGCGCCCCGGGTGCCTTAGGTCCCCGCGGGAACCTGCCCGAGGCGGATGAGGAGACGGGTACGGGGCTGCGGTCGCTAGCCGTTCCCCCGTGCCGCGCGCCACTGCGGAGCCAGCACGGACCACACCTCCATGTCGTGGCGCACCCCCCGGTAGGGGTAGCTCTCGCGGAGGACTCCGTCGCGGTGCATGCCGAGCCGCTGGGCGACCCGGCGGCTCGGCTCGTTGGCGGCGGCCGTGACCCATTCCGCGCGGTGCATGCCGCGCTCCTCGAAGGCCCAGTCGAGCAGGGCGCGGGCGCCCCGGGTGACCAGGCCGCGTCCGGTGGCGGCGGGCTCCAGCCAGCAGCCGATCTCGCAGTTGCCGGTGGTCGCGTCGAAGGTCCGGAAGAGCAGTCCGCCGACGAGGGCGTCGTCGATCCAGATGCCGTGCAGGCTGCCGCTGTCGGCCGCGCGCTTGTCCGCGTACGAGCGGAGCAGGGCCCGGGCGGCGTCGGTGTCGTGGACCCCGGCGCCGAAGGCGATGTACTGCCCGATGAAGTCGCGCCCCCGGTCGAGGTGGGTCAGGAACTCCTCGGCGTGCCAGGGCTCCAGGGGACGCAGTCGTGCCCCGTTCCCGTCCAGTTCCCTCGCGTACACGGTGCTTCCCCTCGTCGTGGTGCGGGTGGTGCGGCGCCGCTGGTCAGGCGTCCGCCCCGGCTCGGGCGGACCGGTGCTCCTCGCGCCGCCCCGGAATCCTCGCACGTCCGCCGTCGGCGGCGACGGGTTGCCGGGGCCGCTCGATGCTGATCCGGGGCAGGATCCGGTCCAGGGAGCGGGGCAGCCACCAGTTGGCGCTGCCGAGCAGGTGCATCAGGGCCGGTACCAGGAGGGTGCGCAGCACGAACGCGTCCAGGGCGACGGCGGCGGCCAGGGCGATGCCGAACATGGCGATGACCCGGTCGCCGGTGAGGACGAACGCCAGGAAGACGGCGATCATGATGACCGCGGCGGAGTTGATCACCCGACTGGTCTCGGCGAGGCCGACCCGGACGGCCCGTCGGTTGTCCCGGGTCGCCAACCACTCCTCGTACATCCGGCTGACCAGGAAGACCTGGTAGTCCATGGAGAGCCCGAAGAGCACCGACACCATGATCACGGGCAGGAAGGGTTCGATGGGGCCGGCCCGGCCGAGACCGAGGAGGTCGCTCCCCCACCCCCACTGGAACACCGCGACGACGACCCCGAAGGCCCCGGCGACGGCGAGCACGTTCATGGCGGCGGCCTTGAGCGGGATGCCGATCGAGCGGAAGGCCAGCAGGAGCAGCACGCAGCCCAGGGCGACGACGACCCCGACGAACAGGGGCAGCTTGCCGACGATGAGCGCGGCGAAGTCGTCGTAGCCGGCGGTGACCCCGCCGACGTGCAGGTCGAGGGCGGTGCCCTGCTCCGCGCGCGGCAGCACCTCGGTGCGCAGCCGGTCCACCAGGTCGCTGGTCCGCTGGGACTGGGGGGCGGACTCGGGGATGACGGTGAGCAGGGCGGTGTCCCCGTCGGGGGCGTAGGTGACGGGGCTGACCGAAGCCACGTCCTCGGTGCCCCGCACGGCCTCGGCGAGTTCCGCCAGGGCGGCCCGGTCCGCCGCCCCGTGCACCTCGCCGACCAGGGTGAGCGGGCCGTTGACGCCGGCACCGAAGCCCTCGGCGAGCAGGTCGTACGCCTGGCGGGTGGTGGCGGACTCCGGGTTGTTGCCCTGGTCGGAGGTGCCGAGGCGGAGCGAGAGGGTGGGCAGGGCGAGCACCGTGACGGCGGCGAGGGCGAGGACGCCCAGCTTCTTGGGGTGCCGTTCCACGAAGGCGGCCCAGCGGGCGGCGAGCCCCTGCGGGGGCGTGCCCGTCTCCGGTTCGGGACCTTGCTCGGCGAGTCGGCGGCGCTCCCGCCGGCCGAGGGCGCGCGGGCCGATCCAGGACAGCAGGGCCGGCAGCAGGGTGACGGAGGCGGCGACGGTGAGGACGACGGTCAGCGAGGCGGCGATGGCGACCCCGTTGAGGAACCCGAGTCGCAGGACGAGCATGCCGAGCAGGGCAATGCAGACGGTGGCGCCGGCGAAGACGACGGCGCGCCCGGTGGTGGCGACGGCCTCCTCGACGGCCTTCCCGACCGGGAGGCCACGGCGCAGTCCCTGCCGGTGCCGGGTGACGACGAACAGCGCGTAGTCGATGCCGACGCCGAGGCCGATGAGCATGCCGAGCATCGGGGCGAAGTCGGCGACGGTCATGGCGTGCCCGAGCAGCACGGTCCCCGCGTAGGCGGTGCCGACGCTGACCAGGGCGGTCGCTATCGGCAGCAGGGAGGCGGCGAGGGAGCCGAAGACCAGGAACAGCACCACGGCCGCGACGGCGACGCCCACGGTCTCGGCGAGGAGGCCGCCGCGGGGTTCGGTGAGGGCGACGGCGCTGCCGCCGAGCTCGACGCGCAGGCCGTCACCGGCGGCCTGCGCGGCGGTGTCGACGACGGAGCGGGCGTCGGCCGCGGTGAGGTCGCCCACGGGGCGGTCGAAGGTGACGGTGGCGTAGGCGGTGCGGCCGTCCGCGCTGATCCGGTCGGCCTGCGCGGGCCCCTCGCCGTAGGGGCCGGTGACGGCGGCGACGGCCGGCAGCTCGGCGACCTCGTCCAGGGTCCGCGTCATGGTCCGTTCCACGTCGGCGGCGCGCACGGTGCCGTTCTCGGTGTGCCAGACGATGGTGCCGCCCTCGCCGACGACGCCGGGGAAGCCCCGGGCGAGGAGTTCGGTGGCCCGACCCGATTCGGTGCCGGGCACCTCGTAGTCGGTGGAGTACGCGGAGCCGGCCAGGGCCGCCGCGCTCGCAGTGGCGCCGAGGGTGAGCAGCCAGAGCAGGACCGCCAGGAGGCGGTGCCGGACGCACCATCGTGCGAGTGCTGCCACCGTGGGGCTCCCGGGGTGCTGGGTCGGCCTTCCGCGGGAGGAGCCGCTGCCCCGGTGGGGGCGCGCGGCAGGATCCGGAGCGCCCACGGTGGTCCGCGGGCGCTCCGGAGCCGCCGGGAAGAACGCGAGAACGGCGTGTCGGCGCGGGCGCACGCGGGTGCCCCGCGCTCGGGACGCGTCCGCGCGGAGGACCGCGCACGCCCCGGACGACACGGATGGACCGCTGCCACTCTCGCAGGATCGGGTGATCGTTGGACCGGTTCGTGGTTCTCCTCACAGAACCGGTGGGGCCGGGCTCGGGACGCTTCCGGACGCGCCGGAGGGCGGCCCCGGGAACCCCGGGACCGCCCTCGTCGCCTGCGTCAGCCCTCCACACCCAGCTGGGCGAGGATCAGCTCCTTGACCCGGGCCGCGTCCGCCTGGCCGCGGGTCGCCTTCATGACGGCCCCCACCAGGGCGCCCGCCGCCTGGACCTTGCCACCGCGGATCTTCTCCGCGATGCCGGGGTTCTGGGCGATGGCGTCCGACACGGCCGCGGTGAGTGCGCCGTCGTCGGAGACGACCTTCAGGCCGCGCTCCTCCACGACCTCGTCCGGGGTGCCCTCGCCGGCGAGGACGCCCTCGATGACCTGCCGGGCCAGCTTGTCGTTGAGGTCACCGCCCGCGACCAGCTCCGCCACCCGGGCGACCTGCGCCGGGGTGATCGGCAGCTCGTCCAGGGCCCGCCCGGACTCGTTGGCGCTGCGGGCCAGCTCGCCCATCCACCACTTGCGGGCGGCGGCCGAGTCGGCCCCGGCCTCGATGGTGGCGGCGATCGGGTCGACGGCGCCCGCGTTGAGGATCGACTGCATGTCGTGCTCGGAGACGCCCCACTCCTCGCGCAGTCGGTTGCGGCGCACCCGGGGCAGCTCGGGCAGGGTGGTGCGCAGCTCTTCCACCCACGCGCGGGCGGGGGCCACGGGCACCAGGTCGGGCTCCGGGAAGTACCGGTAGTCCTCGGCCTCCTCCTTGATCCGGCCGGAGGTCGTGGAGCCGGTGTCCTCGTGGAAGTGGCGGGTCTCCTGGACGATGGCGCCGCCCTCGTTCAGGACCGCCGCGTGGCGCTGGATCTCGAAGCGGGCGGCCCGCTCCACGGACCGCAGCGAGTTGACGTTCTTGGTCTCGCTGCGGGTGCCGAACTTCTCCCGGCCGTGCGGGCGCAGCGACAGGTTCACGTCGCAGCGCATCTGGCCCATCTCCATCCGGGCCTCGGAGACGCCGAGGGCCCGGATCAGCTCGCGCAGCTCGGCGACGTACGCCTTGGCGACCTCGGGGGCCCGCTCGCCCGCGCCGACGATCGGCTTGGTGACGATCTCGATGAGGGGGATGCCCGCGCGGTTGTAGTCGAGCAGCGAGTGGGAGGCGCCGTGGATGCGGCCGGTGGCACCGCCGACGTGCGTCGACTTGCCGGTGTCCTCCTCCATGTGGGCGCGTTCGATCTCCACGCGGAAGACCTCGCCGTCCTCCAGCTGGACGTCCAGGTAGCCGTCGAAGGCGATGGGCTCGTCGTACTGGGAGGTCTGGAAGTTCTTCGGCATGTCCGGATAGAAGTAGTTCTTCCGGGCGAAGCGGCACCACTCGGCGATCTCGCAGTGCAGCGCGAGACCGATCTTGATCGCGGACTCGACGCCGGTCGCGTTGACGACCGGGAGGGAACCCGGCAGGCCGAGGCAGGTGGGGCAGGTCTGCGTGTTGGGCTCCGCGCCCAGCTCCGTGGAGCAGCCGCAGAACATCTTGGTCCTGGTGCCCAGCTCGACATGGACCTCCAGGCCCATGACGGGGTCGTAGGACGCGAGGGCGTCCTCGTACGACACCAGGTCGGTCGTGACAGTCACGTGGAACTTCCCTCTCAGCCCAGCAGGACGTCGTCGTCACCGAGGCGCTTCAGCTCCCGGTAGAGGATCGCCAGTCCGGTGACGATGGCGGCGGCGGACACGGCGGCGTCGACCAGCCGCAGCGTGTCGTGCTCGGAGCGGGCCTTGCGGGCCTGCTTGACGATGCTCACCGCGCCGAACGCCGTGGTGGCCATGGACAGGTAGGTGCCGGACTTGGACTTCTTGAAGCCCTTGGCCTTGGACAGTGCGCTCACAGTGACGGTGCCTCCTCAAGCAGCGGGTGACCCCAGCGTTCCACGAAGGCGGCCTCGACGGCGGCACCGACCTTGTAGAGGCGGTCGTCCTGCATCGCCGGGGCGATGATCTGGAGGCCGACCGGGAGGCCGTCCTCCGGGGCGAGGCCGCAGGGCAGCGACATGGCCGCGTTGCCCGCCAGGTTGGTCGGGATGGTGCACAGGTCGGCGAGGTACATCGCCATCGGGTCGTCGGCCCGCTCCCCGATCGGGAACGCGGTCGTCGGCGTCGTCGGCGAGACGATCACGTCGACCTGCTCGAACGCCTTCTCGAAGTCCCGGGTGATCAGCGTGCGGACCTTCTGGGCGCTGCCGTAGTACGCGTCGTAGTAGCCGGAGCTGAGCGCGTAGGTGCCGAGCATGATGCGCCGCTTCACCTCGTCGCCGAAACCCGCCTCACGGGTGAGCGCGGTGACCTCCTCGGCGGAGTGGTCGCCGTCGTCGCCGACCCGCAGGCCGTAGCGCATGGCGTCGAAGCGGGCCAGGTTGCTGGAGCACTCGGAGGGCGCGATCAGGTAGTACGCCGACAGCGCCAGGTCGAAGGACGGGCAGTCCAACTCGACGATCTCGGCGCCCAGTTCCTTGAGCAGCTCCACCGACTCGTCGAAGCGCTGCACCACGCCGGCCTGGTAGCCCTCGCCGCGGAACTGCTTCACCACGCCGACCCGCATGCCCGCCACCGAACCGTTGCGGGCGGCCTCGACCACCGGCGGGACCGGGGCGTCGATGGAGGTGGAGTCCAGCGGGTCGTGGCCGCCGATGACCTCGTGCAGCAGGGCCGCGTCGAGGACCGTGCGGGCACAGGGGCCGCCCTGGTCCAGGGAGCTGGAGAACGCGACCATGCCGTAGCGGGACACCCCGCCGTACGTCGGCTTGACGCCGACGGTGCCGGTGACGGCCGCGGGCTGGCGGATGGAGCCGCCGGTGTCGGTGCCGATCGCCAGCGGCGCCTGGTAGGAGGCGAGGGCCGCGGAGGAACCGCCGCCGGAGCCGCCCGGGATGCGGGTCAGGTCCCACGGGTTGCCGGTCGGCCCGTAGGCGCTGTTCTCGGTGGAGGACCCCATGGCGAACTCGTCCATGTTGGTCTTGCCGAGGATGACGACGTCCGCGGCCTTCAGCTTCTTGGTGAGGGTCGCGTCGTAGGGCGGGATCCACCCTTCGAGGATCTTGGAGCCGACCGTGGTCGGCACGCCCCGGGTGGTGAAGATGTCCTTCAGCGCCAGCGGCACGCCCGCGAGCGGCCCCAGTTCCTCGCCGGCGGCGCGCTTGGCGTCCACCGCGCGGGCCTGGGCGAGGGCGCCCTCGCGGTCCACGTGCAGGAACGCGTGGACCTTCTCGTCGACGGCCTCGATCCGGGCCAGGTGGGCCTCGGTCACCTCGACGGCGGTCAGCTCGCCGGAGGCGATGCGCGCCGCCGTCTCGGCGGCGGTCAGCTTGATGATGCTGTTCGGGTCGGCCATGGCGGTCAGTCCTCCCCCAGGATCTGCGGGACCTTGAAACGCTGCTGCTCCTGGGCGGGGGCGCCGGACAGCGCCTGCTCGGGGGTGAGCGACGGTCGGACCTCGTCCGCGCGCATGACGTTCGTCAGCGGCAGCGGGTGGGAGGTCGGCGGGACGTCCTGGTCGGCGACCTCGGCGACGCGGGCGACCGCGCCGATGATGTCGTCGAGCTGACCGGCGAAGTGGTCGAGTTCTTCGCTCTTCAGCTCCAGGCGTGCCAGCCGGGCGAGGTGAGCGACCTCCTCGCGCGTGATGCCAGGCATGCGGCGATCCTCTAGGGGTGAGTAATGGGTTTTGGCCCAATCCTATGGGGCCCGACCCCGTCCCCGCGAAACCCCCGTCCGCACGCACGGGCCCGGGGGCTCCCCTGCGTGCGGACGGGAGCTCACCGCTCGGGGTGGCGCAGCTCCAGCGGGTCGCCGAGCCGGACGGGCCTGCCGTCCTCCCGCCGCAGGGCGTGCAGGCGCGCCCGCTCACCGGGCAGGAGCACGACGAGCGCCAGCCGGCCGGCGGAGGACGTCGACGTCCCGGAGGCGGCCGGTGGAGAGCGCTCGACCTCGACGAGGTCGACCTCGTCGCCGAGCAGTACCTCCCACACGTGCGCCAGCGCCCCGTCGTCCCCGTCCGGAGTGTCGATCAGGGACTCGGACTCCGCGACCACGGCCATCGGCGCCCCCGCGAGCACCACCCGCAGGACGGCGGGGTCCGCGATCTCGGCGCCGACGACCCCGCCGCCGAGGTGGTCCGGGCGCGCCCAGACGCCGTCCTCGCCCCGCAGGGAGTGGTACAACTCCTCGGCCAGTTGCCCGTCGTCCCTGCGGTGCAGGAGGAGGACGAACCCGAGGTCGCCGCTGATCCACACGTCGGCGACCAGGGGAGCACCCGGTTCCGGCTCGGAACGGCGGACCGCCGCGCGGTCGTGCGGCGGTCGGCCCAGCCGGAGGGCGGCCCGGGCGATGTCAGCCAACGGCTCTCGCATGCTGCTTGCGTGCTCCCTGGTGTCGGGCTGCGGGGGGGGCGTCCGGCTCCGCGTCCGAGGGAACCGTCAACCGGTGCCCGCAGCGACCGGGCCCCGATCGTAGTTCCTCCTCACGGCCGCCCGGTTGCCGGTGGCCGGGGTCGCTGGCGCCGCGGGTGGGCGGACCGGCCCCGGTGCCGCCGACCAAGATCCATAGATGCAGAATGCACCCATGTCGACGACGCACACCCCCGCCCCGGCCACCGCCGATGACGCGGGACCGATCAGCCGTTCCCTGGCGCGGGCCTTCCAGGACGACCCCATGATGGGCTGGTTCTTTCCCGAGGCGTCCTCGCGGGAGGCGTCCCTGGTCACGTACTTCACGGTGCTCTTCACCGGCCAGTACCTCCACAACGGGGTGTGCGAACGCACCGGTGGCGCGGCGGCCTTCTGGGTGCCGCCGGAGCAGGCTCGGGCCGTTCCTGACGAGGAGACCGTCGGGACCCTGCTGGGCCTCCTCGGCGACCGGGCCGGCGCGTTCCGCGCGGCCGTCGAGACGGCCGCCGCGCACGCGCCCCGGGAGCCGCACTGGTCCCTCGCCCTGATCGGCGCCGACCCCGCCGTCCGGGGCCTCGGACAGGGCGGCGCGCTGCTGCGCTCCGGGTTGGCGAAGGCGGACGCGACCGGGCACCCCGTGTACCTGGAGTCCTCCCAGGAGTCCAACATCCCGGTCTACGAACACTTCGGCTTCGCCGTCCGGGAGGAGGTGCCGCTGCCCGGGGGCGGGCCGGTGCTGTGGTCGATGTGGCGCGAGCCGCGCCCCCGAGCCGACCGCTGACGGTCCCCGCCCGGGGCCCTCAGACCGCGCCCCGCTCCTCGGCCCGGGGCGGCCCGCCGGGCAGCAGGAGGGCCACCAGCCACAGCACGGCCGCGACCGCGGCGGCCCCGCCGGCGGACGGGCCGTGGATGGCCCAGGCCCACCACTCGGGGGTGTTGTCCGCGCGGACGCCCAGCAGCAGCGTCGGGCCGAAGGTGCCCAGCGGGAGCAGCCAGGCCATGCCGTTGCCGAAGAACCGGGCGCTGATCACCGCGAGGCCGAGGTGGCCCACGGCGTTGCGGGCCGAGGTGGTGAAGACCTCCGTGGGCAGGCCGAAGGCCAGCGGCAGCGCGGCCAGGAGGAGGGCGAACAGGGTCAGCGCCACCACGTGCAGCCGGCGGTACAGGGCCATCGGCTGGGCCGCGTGCCGCTCCAGGTCGGCCATCGGCGAGTGGAGGGTGGTGGCCAGCACCACGGCGTGGGCGACGGGCACCAGCGCGGCCACCGGCACGCTGTAGTCGACCAGGTAGCGGACGTCGGGGAAGCCCACCCGGGACTCGGTGAGCGCCGAGGCGGCCACCGCGAGGACCAGCGCGACGAGCGCGGCGCGCGGCAGTTCGCGAGTGCGCGCGAAGGCGACGGCGGGGTTCACCGGGGCAGCGGGGGGACGGGACGACAGGAGCCGACGGCGTGCGCGGCGGCACCGAGCCAGCGGTCCCGGTTGGCGGCCGGCGCCTCCAGCACCCGACCCAGGGCGGCGCCGAAGTCCTCCCCGTAGTACGCCGGTGGCATCTTCGCCCGGCTCTGGACGGCCGCCTCCAGGAGGTAGGCGTCGGGCATGCCGCCGGCCTCGTCCAGCAGGTGCGGCCCGCAGCCCTGCGGCGGCTGCGGCAGCGCGGCGACGAGCAGCGACTCGGTGAGGGTCCGCGCGTCCACCGCCGGCCGGGCGAGGGGGAGTTCCGCGCTGCCGGTGCCCCGCGGGGCCAAGCCGACCTCGTGGAAGGCACGGCGGAACCCGGGGAGGTCGCCGAGGGCCTCGTCG
This sequence comes from Streptomyces sp. NPDC002490, assembly GCF_040296045.1. NCBI lineage: Bacteria > Bacillati > Actinomycetota > Actinomycetes > Kitasatosporales > Streptomycetaceae > Streptomyces > Streptomyces sp. NPDC002490. The sequence continues at coordinate 55,374 of NZ_JBEOWM010000005.1, forward strand.
ACGGTGCGGGTCGCGGTGCGGGCCTGGGGCAGCAGGTGCCGGTTGTCGGGCCACAGGCACGTCTCGGTGCGGCCTTCGGTGACGCAGACGGGTTCCGCCGGCTGCGGCGCGGGGACCGCCCAGAAGGAGTGGGGGGCGGGTCGCAGGAACAGCAGGGTGCCGGCGGCCAGCACCGCCACCGCGACCGGTACCGCGACCAGCGGGCCGGGGGCCGGGGCCGTGCGGCGGGCCAGCGCGGGCAGGGCCAGGACGGCGAGCGCCGCCGCGGCGCACCAGGCGGTCGCGAGGAGCAGGCGCACGGTGTTCGGCTGGTGGGCGACGTCCCAGTGGCTGTCGATCGCCGGCAGCAGCCGGACCAGCGGCAGGTCGGGCGCGAAGGCGGTCAGCAGGAACACCAGGTACCAGAAGGCGCCGACGGCCGGGGCGATGATCCGGGACGGCAGCAGGGTGCCGGCGGCGACGCCGACCGCGATCTGCACCCCGATCACCGCCAGGGTCAGCAGCAGGGGCGTCCACGCCGGCCGGGTGACCTCGCTGATCTGGGCCGTGCGGTGGAAGGCGACGGCCGCCAGCAGGGCGGTGACCAGCAGCGCCCACAGCCATGCCGCGGCGCCCACCAGCAGCGCCTGCGACCAGCCGCCGCGGGGGGTGGTGTCCGCCCAGAGGTGCGCCCGGGTGCGCTGGGCGCGGCTGGCGCTCCAGGCAGCGGCGGCGGCCATCAGGGAGCCCATGACGATCACGCCGAAGACGTGGACGACCAGGCTCGTCTGGTTCCACCAGCCCGCCCAGTCGTTGGTCTGCGGGTCGCCGGAGAGCAGGTACCAGAGACCGGCGACCGCGCACAGGGCGGCCGCTTTGCCCGCCTCGCCCCGTCGCATCTCGTGCCACAGCACACGCGTCACGGTCGTTCGCTCCCCTGTTCCCCGGTGCCCTGGCCGACCACGGCCAGGTAGCCCGCTTCCACCGCCGGGCCGTCCAGTGCCGTCCCGTCGTGCCCCGGGGCCCGTCCGCAGAGTTCGGCGGCGGTGCCGCTGAAGCGGGCCCGGCCCTCCAGGAGGACGTGGATCCGTTCGCAGACGTGGGCGACGTCCTCGGCGAGGTGGGTGCTCAGCACCACGGCGGATCGTTCCCCCAAGTCCTTGATGAGGGTGCGGAACCCGACCCGTTGGGCGGGGTCCAGACCCACCGTGGGTTCGTCCAGCAGGACGAGGTCCGGACGGTTGACGACGGCCTGGGCGATGCCCGCCCGGCGGAGCATGCCGCCGGAGAGCGCGGACATGCGCCGGTCCGCGTACTTCTCCAACTCCACCAGGTGCAGGGCTTCGCGGACCCGGTCGCGCCGTTGCCCGGCGGGCACCTTGCGCAGCCAGGCCGCGTACTCCACGAACTCCTGGAGCGTGAAGCGCGGGTAGTAGCCGAAGGATTGGGGCAGCACGCCGACCCGTTCCCGCACGGCGCGGACGCCGGACCGGCCCCGCACCGGCTCGCCGAGCAGGGTCACGGTGCCCTCGTCGGGGCGGCGGGCCGTGCTCAGCAGGGAGAGCAGGGTGGTCTTGCCCGCTCCGTTCGGCCCGAGCAGGGCGGTGGTGCCGGAGCGGAACTCGGCGTGGACGCCGTCGAGGGCGACCACGGTCCGGTAGCGGACCGTGGCGCCCTCGACGGACGCGACCGGCGTCACACCGGTCGTGGTCATGTCACTGTCGACGGTCACTTTTTCCTGGTTTTTTAGTTCTCGGCGGCCACGAAACCGTAGGCACGGCTGCCGGGCACGCCCGCCCAGGTGGCCTTGGTGTAGTACTTGTTGCCGGTGCTGGTGCTCTTGTAGGCACCACAACCGTACCCACTGGAGTAGTTCCGGGAGGTCGACGCGATCTGCGGGTCGGGCAGGAGCGACCGGTCCTGGTAGACGTAGGCGCTGAACGTCTTCAGGTCCGACGTCGGAACGTCGCCGCAGGCACGGACGCGGTTGGAGCCGGGTCCGCTCCAACGGTTGCCGTCCTCCTGGCTTCCGGAGGTCGCGATCGAGAACGGCAGCCGGCTGCCGCTGATTTCACCGGCGGCGGCGATGCCGACGGGAAGTGCCAGCGCGGCGGCGAGGGTCGTCGCCGCTATGCGGCGGGGCGTGAGCAACATGATGTTTCCCCCATCATTCGTTTCCGTGAATTGATCTCGTATTCGAGATTCACACGAGTCGCGATCATCGTAGGTCGGGCCCAACCCGCCCCGGAGAGACGGAAGTCACACGTGTCATCAAATGGCTTGAAGAGGTGGTTGCAGCGCCCAACTACTTCTGGGGCGCAAGGGGCCCGCTGCCCTTGCCCGCACTGCGGGAACGTTCCGTTCCGGAACGGGCCGCCCCGGTGCGACATGGCCGAGTCTCACGGGTACGGGCGCCGTAAACCCACTTGCCAAGGGGCGCGCCCCGCCCGCAGGGACGCCGAAGCGCGTGCGGGCCGGGGGGACCCGCCCGCACCCGGCCCCGGGGTCAGTCCGTCTCGACGGCCGGGAGGGGGGCGGGGGCGACGGCACGGGGGCGCTGCCAGCCGCGGGCACCACGGGCCAGCAGCCAGGCGGTGGCCTCCTCCGGTGGCATCGCGGCCGCGACCAGCCAGCCCTGCACCGCGTCGCAACCGAGGTCCCGCAGGCGCTCCCAGGTCTCGTCGTCCTCCACGCCCTCGGCGACGACCAGCAGGCCCAGGGAGTGGGCGAGGTCGACGGTGCAGCGCACGATCTCGGCGTCCTCGGTGTCGACCGCGAGGCGGGCCACGAAGGAGCGGTCGATCTTCAACTCGCTGACCGGGAGCCGACGGAGGTGGACCAGGGAGGAGTAGCCGGTGCCGAAGTCGTCCAGGGACATCTTCACCCCGTGCCCGGCGAGTCCAGCGAGGGTGTCGGCGGCGCGCTGCGGGTCTTCGAGGAGGACGTGCTCGGTGATCTCCAGTTGGAGGGCGCCGGCGGGCACCCCGTGGCGGGCGAGGCGGCCGGCGACGGCGCCGGCGAAGCCGGGGGTGTGGACGTCCCGGGGCGAGACGTTGACCGCGACGGGGACCGTGAGGCCCTGGGCGCGCCAGCGGGCGACCTGGGCCAGGGCGGTCTCCAGGACGTACTCGGTGAGGTGGGGCATCAGGCCGGAGGACTCGGCGATGGCGATGAACTCGTCCGGGGGGACCCGGCCGCGCTCCGGGTGCACCCAGCGGACCAGCGCCTCCAGGCCGGCGACCTGGCCGTCGAAGCGGACCTTGGGCTGGTAGTGGAGCTGGACGTCTCCGGTGTCGAGGGCGCGGCGCAGGTCTCCGAGGAGGCCGAGCCGGTCGGGGGTGTTGGAGTCCCGCTTGGGTTCGTAGACCTCCACGCCGGTGCGGTCCCGCTTGGCCTGGTACATGGCGACGTCGGCGCGGCGCAGCAGTCCCTCCGCGTCGTCGGCGTGCTCGGGGAAGATGGCGAGCCCGGCGCTGGCCTCCAGGACGAGGGTGAGGCCGTCGAGGTCGAGGGGCGATCCGAGGGCGGTGACCACGGAGCGGGCGACGCGGGTGGCGGAGGTGACGGACTCGACGGCCGGCAGCAGGACGGCGAACTCGTCGCCGCCGAGGCGGGCCGCCTCGGCTCCGCGGGGCAGGGCGAGCCGGAGGCGGTCGGCGATCTGGAGGAGCAAGCGGTCACCCGCCAGATGACCGAGCGTGTCATTGACCGAACGGAACCGGTCCAGGTCGATCAGCATCAGTGCGGACCGCGCGTCGATGCGGTCGGCCTCGTCGATGGCGGCCCAGGTGCGTTCCAGCAGCCACTGACGGTTGGGCAGCTTGGTGAGGGGGTCGCGGAGCTGTTCTTCGGCGCGGGCCCGGGCGATCCACAGCGTGGAGTCCAGGGCGACCAGGGGCACCACGAACAGCGGCAGCAGCACCGGCATCGCCACCGCCACCACGCAGATCAGCGGGGCTATGCCGAGCAGTGCCGCGCCGACCAGGGACTGCCGCACCAGGGCGGTGCGGGCGACGGTCGGCAGGCCCGCCGGATTGGGGGTGTGGAGGTACCAGAGCAACAGCCGGGTGACGGTGAGGTAGGCCGCGGCGGCGAGGACGACCTCGGGGATCGTGGAGAAGTCCCAGGAGTCGGGGTGCCAGGGCTGCTCCACGGTGGGGACCACCCCGCAGGCGGCGAGCAACAGGGCGCCCGCGCCGATGCCCAGGACGTCGACGGCACCGTGCAGTAATCCCTGGCGCCAGCGTCCCCAACGGGCCACGCCGACGAGCACCACGACGGTCAGGCTGACCATGCCGGCGGGGATCCACCCGTACAGCAGGAGCACGGCGAGGGTGAGGGCGGAGCCCGAACCGGTGGCGCCCCACCAGCGACCGCGGCCGAGGGCGACCAGGTGGCCCACGGTGAGACCGGTGAGCAGGGCCAGCGACCAGCCGGCGGTGCCGGAGGGGAACAGGGCGCGGTTGCCGCTGATCGCGCTCCAGGCGCCGAGGCCCAGGACGACGGCGGCGACCGCGACCACGGTGCGGGCGAGGACCGGCCAGGCGCCGCGCGCCGCCCCCTGGTCGGTGGCCTGGGGGTGGGGGCGGAGGTCGGGCGGGCGGAGTTCGCCCGGCCGGCCGGTGCGGTCGTCGGCTCGGTGCGGCGTCCGGCGGCCGGTGAGCCAGGCGCGCGGGATGCGACGGGCGCGCACGCCCGCGTCCGGGGCGGCCCTCTCGCTCGATTCCATTCCGTCCCTCTCACAGCCGGCGGTGCTCGCGCGTCGCCTCGGCCCGCCGTGCACGACCGTCGGCATCCGCGTCTGATGACCCGCCACGCAGCGGGGCACGGCAGGCGCTTCTCCCAACAGTAGGCTGCCGACCCCGTCGAGGGGCAGCCGTCGGCGGCGGTTGCCCGAATGCGACCGGGCCAACCCTAACCATCTGATATGCGCCGAACGGGTGTCCACACGGGGCCGTACGAGGGACCCGGCATTGGCTGTTCTTGGTCTACTCCTCGACGGGGAGAGCTGCTTCCCGGGCCGCGTCCGGGCCCTGCTCCAGAAGGACGGCAAAGCCTTCCTCGTTCAGGACCGGCACTTTTAGTTGCATTGCCTTATCGAACTTCGATCCCGGGTTATCGCCCACGACGACAAACGCAGTCTTTTTAGAGACTGATCCGGTCACTTTGGCGCCGAGCTGCTGGAGGGCCTCCTTGGCGCCGTCACGCGTGTGGCGGGCCAGGGTGCCGGTCACCACGACGGTCAGGCCCGCCAGTGGACGGGGTCCCTCGTCCTCCCCCGCGGAGCTGTCCTCCATTCGGGCGCCGGCGGCCTTCCACTTGCGCACGATCTCCTGGTGCCACTCCTCGGCGAACCACTCCCGGACGGCGGCGGCCGTGGTGCCCGCGACCCCGTCGGTGGCCTTCAGCTGCTCCTCGGTGGCCTCGGCGAGCCGGTCCACGGACCGGAACTCACGGGCCAGCTCGGCCGCCGCCACCGGGCCGACGTGCCGGATCGACAAGCCGGTCAGGAAGCGGGCGAGCGGGCGCTCCTTGGCCGCCTTGATGCTCTCCAGCATCGCCAGGGCGTTCTTCTTGGGCTCGCCCTCCTGGTTGGCGAAGACGGTGACGACCTTCTCCTCGCCCGTCTCCGGATCGCGCTTGGGCAGCCCGCTGTCCGGGTCGAGGACGTACGCCTTGATCGGCAGCAACTGCTCGATCGTCAGGTCGAAGAGGTCGCCCTCGTCCCCGAGCGGGGGCTCGGCCGGCTCCAGGGGCTGGGTGAGGGCGGCGGCCGTCACGTAGCCGAAGTGGTCGATGTCGAGCGACTTGCGGCCCGCGAGGTAGAACAGCCGCTCCCGCAGCTGGGCCGGACAGCCCGCCGCGTTCGGGCAGCGCAGGTCGATGTCGCCCTCCTTCATCGCCTTCAACGGGGTGCCGCACTCGGGGCACTCGGTGGGCATCTCGAAGGGCGGCGCCTCGGGGTCGCGCAGCTCGGGGACGTGGCTGAGGATCTCCGGGATCACGTCCCCGGCCTTGCGCAGCACCACCGTGTCGCCGACCCGGACGTCCTTCGCCTTGACGACCTCCTGGTTGTGGAGGGTCGCGAACTCGACCTCCGAACCCGCCACCACCACCGGCTCCACCTGGGCGTAGGGGGTGGCCCGGCCGGTGCGGCCGATGCCGATCCGGATGTTGATCAGCTTGGTGTTGACCTCCTCCGGCGGGTACTTCCAGGCGATGGCCCAACGGGGTGCGCGGGAGGTGGAGCCGAGCCGGCCCTGGAGGGGGATCTCGTCGAGCTTGACGACCACGCCGTCGATCTCGTGCTCCATGGAGTGCCGGTTGACCCCGTAGTGGGCGATGAACTCCCGCACGCCCTCGATCGAGTCGACGACCCTGGTGTGACCGGCGGTGGGCAGCCCCCAGGCGCGGAGCCGTTCGTACGCCTCGGAGAGCCGGCCGATCTCCAGCCCCTCGCGGGCCCCGATGCCGTGCACCACCATGTGCAGCGGAAGGGTCGCGGTGACCCTGGGGTCCTTCTGGCGCAGCGACCCCGAGGCGGAGTTGCGGGGGTTGGCGTAGGGCTTCTCGCCCGCCGCCACCCGGCGCTCGTTCAGCTCCTCGAAGGCGGCCATGGGGAAGTACACCTCGCCGCGGACCTCCACCAGGGCCGGTACGTCCTCGCCGTGCAGGCGGTGCGGGATCTCGGCGATGGTGCGCACGTTGGGGGTGATGTCCTCGCCGGTGCGGCCGTCGCCGCGGGTGGCGGCGCGGGTGAGGACGCCGTTCTCGTAGGTGAGGTTGACGGCCAGGCCGTCGACCTTCAGCTCGCACAGGTAGTGGTAGTCGGTGGTGCCCACGTCCCGGGCGATGCGCTCCGCCCAGGCGGACAACTGCTCGTCGTCGAAGGCGTTGTCCAGGGAGAGCATCCGCTCCAGGTGCTCCACCTCGGCGAGGTCCGTCTGGTAGGCGACGGCGACCCGCTGGGTGGGCGAGTCGGGGGTGCGCAGCTCGGGGTGCTCCTCCTCCAGCAGCTCCAGCTCCCGCATCAGCCGGTCGAACTCGGCGTCGCTGACGACCGGCTGGTCCTTCACGTAGTACCGGAAGCGGTGCTCCTCGACCTCCTCGGCCAGCCGCGCGTGCCGCTCCCGCACCCCGGCGGTCAGCGGTCCGTTCTCTTCGTGCTCTTCGCCGACCACGTCGGTCCTCCCGTTGGTCACTCTGGGTCGTCCGCGAGGGATGTCGCCGCCCGGACGCAGTGGGCCAGCGCCCGCCGGGAGTACTCCGGCGAGGCGCCGGCGAGACCACAGGCCGGGGTGAGCGTGACCACGTCACTCAACAGCCCCGGACTCAGCCCCAACCTGCGCCACAACGTCCTGACGCCCCCGACGCTACCGGCCGGGTCTGACAACGGGGCGTCGGTGCCGGGCACGACACCGACGAACAGCTTGGTACCGGACTCGACGGCCTCGCCGATCACCTCGTCGTCACGTTCGGTGAGCAGGGAGAGGTCGAAGGAGACGGCGTCGGCGCCGGCCCGGCGCAGCAGCGCGAACGGCACGTCGGGGGCGCAGGAGTGCACCACGACCGGCCCGTCGTGGACGGCGAACAACTCGCGGAGCACCCCCTCCACGGCCTGCCGGTCCACCGCCCGGTGGGTGCGGTAGCCGCTCGCGGTCCGGATCCGCCCGCGGAGCACCGCGGTGAGCGAGGGCTCGTCGTACTGGAGGACCAGCCGGGCACCGGGCACCCGGCGGGCGACCTCGGCGAGGTGGGTGCGCACGCCCTCGGCGAGCGATCCGGCGAGGTCGCGGCAGGCCCCCGGGTCGGACAGGGCCACCTCGCCGCCGCGCAGCTCCAGCGCCGCGGCGAGCGTCCACGGGCCCACCACCTGGAGCTTCAGCGGCCCCTCGTAGCCCTGGGTGTACTCCTCCAGGGCGTCGAGGTCCTGGCGCAGCCAGGCGTGGGCGCGGCGGGTGTCCCGGCCGGGCCGGTCGCCGATGCGCCAACCGCTGGGCTCCACCCGGGCGTACAGGTCGACGAGGAGTCCCGCGGTGCGGCCGATCATGTCGGCGCCGGGCCCGCGGGCCGGCAGTTCCGGGAGGTGGGGGGTGCCCTGGCCGTCGCCGAAGGTGCCGACGACGGTCTTGACGGCCTCCAGGGCGTCCTCGCCGGGCATCGAGCCGACGCCGCTGGCCGGGCTGGGCAGCAGGGCCTTCGGGTCCGCCGCGTGGGACGGGGCCGCCGTGGTCGCCGGGTTGTCGTGGTTGCTCACCCCGGAAGCCTACGAGACCGCCCGGACCCGGGCGGCCGGACCCGGGCGGCCGGCGGCCTCAGCGCACGGCGGGACGCACCGAGAGGTCGTTGATCTCCGAGTCCCGGGGCAGGTCCAGGGCGGTGAGGACGGTGGTGGCGACGGTCTCCGGGTCGCTCCAGCGGGCCGGGTCGTACTCCCGGCCCTCCTGCTGGTGCACCTTGGCCTGCATGGCGCTGGCGGTGCGGCCCGGGTAGACGGAGGTCACCCGGACCCCGCCCGCCTGCTCCTCCTCGCGCAGGGCGTCGGCGAGGGCGCGCAGCCCGTGCTTGGAGGCGGCGTACGCCGACCAGTCGGCGCGGGCCCGCAGCCCCGAGCCGGAGTTGACGAAGAGCACGTGCCCCTGGGTGACCCGGAGCTGGGGCAGGAAGTGCCGGGTCAGCTCGGCGGGCGCGATCAGGTTGACGTTGAGCTGGTGGCGCCAGGTCTTGGGGGTCAGTTCGCCCACCGGGCCGAGGTCGATGACCCCGGCGCTGTGGATCAGCGAGTCGACCCGGTCGGGCAGCGTCTGGTGCGAGAAGGCCCAGGACAGCTTCTCCGGGTCGGCCAGGTCGCCGACGAGGGTGCGGGAGCCGGGGAACCGGGCGGCGAGCTCCTTGGCCCGGCCCGCGTCGCGGGCGAGGAGGACGAGGTCGTCGCCGCGGGCGTGCAGCCGCCGCGCCACGGCCTCGCCGATGCCGGAGCCGGCCCCGGTGATCACGTGAATTGCCATGGGCCCCATCGTCGCACCCGGCCCGTACCGCTCGGGCCGCCCGCCGGGACGGACCGGCGCCGGTCGCCCGGGGCGGTCAGCGGGTGCCGAAGGACTCCTCCAGGTGGGCCAGTGCGCCCACCGGCTCCTCCGCGAAGAACACCAGCTCGGTCAGCGGCAGCGGGAGGAAGCCCTCCTCGTCCATGCGCCGGAACTGCTCCCGCAGACCGTCGTAGAAGCCGGCCGTGTTGAGGACCACGACGGGTTTGGCGTGGTGCCCGTGCTTGCGCAGTTCCAGGATGTCGGTGGCCTCGTCCAGGGTGCCCACCCCCCCGACCAGGACCACGATGCCGTCCGCCTTCTCCAGCAGGGTGGCCTTGCGGGCGGCGAGGTCGGGCGCGATGACCATCTCGTCGGCACCGGGGCGGGTGAACTCGGCGAGGAACTCCACCGAGACCCCCAGCAGTCGGCCGCCCGCCCGCTGCACCCCGTCGGCGACGACCTTCATCAGGCCCTTGTCCGAGCCGCCCCACACCAGGGTGTGCCCGCCCCGCCCGAGGAGTTCGGCGAACTGCCGGGCGGGACCGGTGTACTTCTCGTCGAGGTCGGCCGCGGAGAGGAAGACGCAGATGTTCATGGGCCCACCGTACGGGCCGTCGCCACGCCTTCGACAGGGTGCCGGTCAGGCGTGGACGGCGGCCCGCTCGGTGGTGGCGATGGTCGCGGAGCCGACCACCCGGGTGCCGTCGTAGAGGACGATCGCCTGGCCCGGCGCGACCCCGCGCACCGGCTCGGCGAAGCGGACCCGCAGCTCCCCGTCGACGGCCTCGGCCGTCACCGCGCACTCGCCGCCGTGGGCCCGCAGCTGCGCGGTGTAGCCGGCGGGACCGCTGGGTGCGGTGCCGCACCAGCGGGGCCGCACCGCGGTCAGGGCGGTGACGTCGAGGGCGGCGGCCGGGCCGACCGTGACGGTGTTGGTGACCGGGGAGATGTCCAGGACGTAGCGGGGCTTGCCGTCCGCGGCGGGGCGGCCGATGCGCAGGCCCTTGCGCTGGCCGATGGTGTAGCCGTAGGCGCCGTCGTGGGTGCCGATCTTCGTCCCGGACTCGTCGACGATGTCGCCCTCCGCCGTGCCGAGGCGGGCGGCGAGGAAGCCCTGGGTGTCCCCGTCCGCGATGAAGCAGATGTCGTGGCTGTCGGGCTTCTTCGCCACGGCGAGGCCGCGGCGCTCGGCCTCGGCCCGGATCTCGTCCTTGGTGGTCTCGGTGTCCCCGAGCGGGAACAGCGCGTGCGCGAGCTGCCGCGCGTCGAGGACCCCGAGGACGTACGACTGGTCCTTGGCCTCGTCGGTGGCCCGGTGCAGCTCCCGGGCGCCGTCCGCCAGGGTGACCACCCGGGCGTAGTGGCCCGTGCACACCGCGTCGAAGCCGAGCGCGAGCGCCTTGTCCAGCAGCGCGGCGAACTTGATCTTCTCGTTGCAGCGCAGACAGGGGTTGGGGGTGCGGCCGGCCTCGTACTCCGCGACGAAGTCCTCCACCACGTCCTCGCGGAAGCGGTCGGCGAGGTCCCAGACGTAGAAGGGGATGCCGATCACGTCGGCGGCGCGCCGGGCGTCGCGGGAGTCCTCGATGGTGCAGCAGCCCCGCGCACCGGTGCGGAACGACTGCGGGTTCGCGGAGAGCGCGAGGTGCACGCCGGTCACCTCGTGCCCGGCTTCCACCGCTCGGGCGGCGGCGACGGCGGAGTCCACGCCGCCGGACATGGCGGCCAGGACACGGAGGGGGCGCTGCGGGGTCTCAGTCATAACCCCTCCAGGGTACGGGGCCCGGGAACCGAAGCCCGCGGGTGTGCGTTGTGGTTCCCGTGGCGGAAAAGAGAGAGCGGCGGGCACCGGGGCAGGGGCCGCGGATCGGGCGGCGCGGGCTGCTGGTCGGCGGCGGGCTCGCCGTGGTCGGGGCGGGCGTCGGCTTCCGGGACGAGTGGGCGCGGCTGTGGTGGCGCGCCCCGGGGGTGTCCCGGCCCCGGGTGGCGGGCGAGGTGGACTTCACGGGCGCCCGCTGGGTGGCGGCGTCCGCGGCGAACTGGCGGCGGGCCGACCGCCCCGACGACTTCCGGATCGACCGGGTGGTCGTCCATGTCACGCAGGGCGGCTTCGACAGTGCGGTGCGGGCGTTCCAGGACCCGGGGCACGGGGCCGCGGCGCACTACGTCGTGCGCAAGGACGGGCACGTCACGCAGATGATCCGGGAGTTGGACGTGGCGTACCACGCGGGCAACCGCGACTACAACCAGCGCAGCGTGGGGATCGAGCACGAGGGCTGGGTGGACCGCCCCTCGTCGTTCACGGGCCCCATGTACGCCGCCTCGGCCCGGTTGGCGGCGCGGATCTGCGTCCGGTACGACATACCGCCGGACCGCGAGCACGTGATCGGGCACGTGGAGGTGCCCGGTGCCACCCACACCGATCCCGGACCGCACTGGGACTGGGAGCGGTACGTGCCGCTGGTGCGGGCCGAGGTGAAGCGGCTGGAGTCCGCGCCCACGGCCCCGCCGTCCTCGCCGGCCGCCCGCGCCGCGCGGTGAGCCGGCCGGGAAGCGGGGCTGGCCGGGGCGGGCCGCGTCGTTGACCGGTCGAGGACCCGCTCCACCCACCACTACGGGAGTCGCCTTGGACCTTCACGCCCAGTCCGTCGAATCGTCGGAACAACTCGCCGCGGTCTGGCGGCGGGCGGTGCTCGACCGGGACGCGGCGGCGGACGTGCGCGACCTGCCGGGTCTCGCCGTCCGCTGGGCCGAATCCGGGTTCCCCTTCTGGAACTGCGTCGCCCTCACCGAGCGGGGCGCGGACGCCGAACTCCTCGCCCGGCGCCTGGACGGGGCCGCCGCGGTCATGCGGATGAAGCGGCGCCCGGGCTTCCTCTGGCTCTTCGAGCACCTGCTCGACGGGTCGGCCCGCGCCGCGCTGGAGCCGGCCGCGGAGCGGGCGGGGCTGCGGCACGCCTTCTCCGGTGCGGGCATGGCCGGTGACGTGCTGCCGCTGCCCGAGCCTGCCCACCGCGACCTGACCTTCGCCCGGGTGCGCACCGAGGAGCAGTTGGCGGCGTACGCGGACCTCAACGCCCGGGCCTACGGGTTCCCCCCGCAGGACGTGCGCGACGGGCTCAGCGGGTCCGCCCTGTGGACGGACGGGGCGTACGCCTACCTGGCGCTGCGCGAGGGGGAGCCGGTGGCCTGCGCCGGCGCGGTGGAGGAGGCGGGTCGACTGTTCGTGGCGCTGGTGGCCACGGACCCGCGGTGGCAGCGCCGGGGCTACGGCGAGGCGGTCACCCGCAAGGCGCTGTACGAGGCGTCCCGGGCGACCGGTCTGACCCGGGCGGTGCTGCACGCGACGGAGGCGGGCGCCCCGGTGTACCGGCGGATCGGGCTCGCCCCGAACTCGCCGATCCGCTTCTACGCCCTCGGGGACTGAGCGGCCCCGGTCGGCGCTACGGGTGGTGCACGGCGGGCACCACTGCGACGCCCGCCTCGCCCCGGGTGAACAGGGCGGCCAGGTCCGCCGGGGAACCCACCGGGTCGACGTGGTCGACCAGCAGCACGGGCTGCGGTTCGCCGTCGTCCTCGGCCGGCTGGAAGTCGGTGGCGACCGACCGGCGCAACAGGACGGCCCGGGTCGGGTCCAGGGGGTCGGACTCCAGGGCGGCGAGGTCGCGGACCGGGCGGTCCCGGCCGGTCAGCAGGGTGACGTCGAGCCGTCCGCGGGTGCGTGCGTAGCGGGCCGAGAGGTCTTCGGCCAGCAGGTAGAAGACGCCCTCCTCACCCTCGTGCCCCCGGTCGAGGAGGGCGCAGGCGGTCTGCTCGCCCGGGTCGGTGGAGGTGCGGTCCAGGGCGAGGAGCACCTCCGGGCGTTCGGCGTCGAGCGGGGCGAACGGGGTGATCCACAGCCGGGGGGAGTCGTCCATGCGCCGTATCCAAGCACGGGCGCCGGCGCCGGACCGGGCCGGGTCCGGCGCCCGTGCGGCGGGGACGCGGAGGGGCCGTCAGGTCAGACCGGCGCTGCGGGCCCGGGTCACGGCCGGGCCGATGGCCCGGGCCACGGCCGCCACGTCCTCGGGGGTGGAGGTGTGCCCGAGGGAGAAGCGCAGGGTGCCGCGGGCCAGGTCCGGATCGGTGCCGGTGGCGAGCAGGACGTGGCTGGGCTGGGCGATGCCCGCGGTGCAGGCGGAGCCGGTGGAGCACTCGATGCCCTGGGCGTCGAGCAGCAGCAGCAGCGAGTCGCCCTCGCAGCCGGGGAAGGCGAAGTGGGCGTTGGCGGGCAGCCGGTCCACCGGGTCGCCGCCGAGGACGGCGTCGGGCACCGCCTCCCGCACCGCGCGGACCAGTGCGTCGCGCAGGGCGCCGACCTCCCGGGCGAACCGGGGCTGTCGTTCGGCGGCGATGCGGGCGGCGACGGAGAAGGACACGATCGCGGGGGCGTCCAGGGTGCCGGAGCGCACGTGCCGTTCCTGGCCGCCGCCGTGCAGCACGGGCACCGGCGTCCAGGTCCGGCCGAGCAGCAGGGCGCCGATCCCGTACGGGCCGCCGATCTTGTGGCCGGAGACGGTCAGCGCGGCGAGCCCGCTCGCCGCGAAGTCGACGGGGAGCTGTCCGACGGCCTGGACCGCGTCGGCGTGCATCGGCACCCCGAACTCGGCGGCCACCGCGGCCAGTTCCCGCACCGGCTGGACGGTGCCGATCTCGTTGTTGGCCCACATCACGGTCACCAGCGCCACGTCGGCCGGGTTGCGGACGAGCGCGGCGCGCAGGTCCTCCGGATCGACCCGGCCGTACCCGTCGACGGGCAGGTACTCGACGGTGGCGCCCTCGTGCTCGCCGAGCCAGTGCACGGCGTCCAGGACGGCGTGGTGCTCGACGGGGCTGGCCAGGACGCGGACCCGGGCCGGGTCGGCGTCGCGGCGGGACCAGTACAGCCCCTTGACGGCGAGGTTGTCGGCCTCGGTGCCGCCGGAGGTGAAGACCACCTCGCTGGGTCGGGCGCCGAGCTGGGCGGCGAGGGTCTCGCGGGCTTCCTCGACGGTGCGCCGGGCCCGGCGGCCGGCGGCGTGCAGCGAGGAGGCGTTTCCGGTGACGGTCAGCTGGGCGGTCATCGCCTCGATCGCCTCCGGCAGCATCGGAGTGGTCGCGGCGTGGTCGAGGTAGGCCATGGTGGGGACGATTCTACGAGCCCGGTTCGGGGGTGCCGCCCCGGCCCTGGCCCGTTCCGCACCCCCGGCGCGAGCCCGGGGTCCGTCCCGGGCGCCCCGCACCGGGTGCTACTCGGTGGCCTCCACCGCCGTGGAGCGGCGGTTCCAGGCACGCGGCGCCCGCCAGTGGTAGCGCATCGCCAGCAGCCGTAGCGCGAAGGCGGTGACGACGGCGAGCGCACCGGTCAGCCCGGTCAGGGCCTCGTACTTGAGGCAGAACGCCACGATGGCGGCGCCGACGATCGCGGGGACGGCGTACAGGTCGCGGTCCCAGCGGACCAGGGAGGGCACCTCGTTGGCGACGACGTCCCGCAGCACGCCCCCGCCGACCGCGGTCGCCACGCCCAGCACGGCGGAGGCGGTGAGGCCGAGCCCGTACTCGTACGCCTTGGTGGTGCCGGTGACGCAGAAGAGGCCGAGACCCGCCGCGTCGAAGACGTTCACCCCGGTCTGGATGCGCTCGACCTCCGGGTGCAGGAAGAACACCAGGGCCGCGGCCACCAGGGGGGTCAGGAAGTAGCCGAGGTCGGTGAAGGCGGCCGGCGGGACCGCCCCGATGACCAGGTCCCGGAAGAGGCCGCCGCCGAGCGCGGTGACCTCGGCGAGCACGACGATGCCGAAGACGTCGAAGTTCTTCCGGACGGCCAGCAGGGCGCCGGAGATCGCGAAGACGAAGATGCCGGCGAGGTCCAGCGCGTGCTGGACGGAGGGACTGAACAGATCATGGAGCACCGCCCCATTTTCCCCCGTACCGGACGCCGATCCGTCCAGGACGTCCGGGTACCGCCCGGTGCGTCCGGGGCGGGGCCGGCCGGCGGGTGCGGGCGGGCCGCCGGCCGGCCCGCCCGCACCGGGTCAGTCCCCGGTCCCGCTCCCCTCGGCGGGGGCGTCCTGGCCGAGGGTGACCACCTGCACCGCATCGGCCGCCGCCGCGAGCCGCACGGTGTCCCGGGGCTCCTGGTCCGGGGCGTTCTCCGGGTGGTGACAGGCGACGAACTGCTGCGGCTTCAGCTCGGTGAACGCCGGCTCCCGGGTGGCGCAGACCTCCGTCGCCTTCCAGCACCGGGTGTGGAAGCGGCACCCGGTGGGCGGGGAGATCGGGGAGGGGACGTCCCCCTTGAGCAGGATGCGTTCGCTCTTGGCGGTGCGCCGCCGCGGGTCGGGGATGGGCACCGCCGACATCAGGGCCTTGGTGTAGGGGTGCAGGGGCGAGGAGTACAGGGACTTCCGGTCGGCCAGTTCGACGATCTTGCCCAGGTACATCACCGCGATGCGGTCCGACACGTGACGCACCACCGACAGGTCGTGCGCGATGATCACGTAGGTGAGGCCCAGTTCGGTCTGGAGGTCGTCCAGCAGGTTGACCACCTGCGCCTGGATGGAGACGTCCAGGGCCGACACCGGCTCGTCGGCGACGACCAGCTTCGGTTTGAGCGCCAGGGCGCGGGCGATGCCGATGCGCTGGCGCTGGCCGCCGGAGAACTCGTGGGGGTAGCGGTTGTAGTGCTCGGGGTTGAGTCCGACCACTTCGAGGAGGCGTTGCACCTCCTTCTTGGTGCCGCCCTCGGGGGTGACGCCCTGGAGCCGGAA
Source organism: Streptomyces sp. NPDC002490 (assembly GCF_040296045.1). Taxonomy (NCBI): domain Bacteria; kingdom Bacillati; phylum Actinomycetota; class Actinomycetes; order Kitasatosporales; family Streptomycetaceae; genus Streptomyces; species Streptomyces sp. NPDC002490. The sequence goes on from NZ_JBEOWM010000005.1 coordinate 71,170, forward strand.
GGGGGCGCTCACGATGGTGCCGATGGTGTGCCGCGGGTTCAGCGAGGAGTACGGGTCCTGGAAGATCATCTGGATGTCCCGGCGCAGCGGACGCATCCCCGCGACCCCGAGGTGGGTGATGTCGTGTCCGGCGAACTCCACGGTCCCCGCGGTGGGTTCGAGGAGCCGGGTGATCAGCCGACCCATGGTCGACTTGCCGCAGCCGGACTCGCCGACGACCCCCAGGGTCTCCCCCGCGCGCACCTCGAAGTCCAGCCCGTCGACCGCCTTCACGGCCCCCGTCTGGCGCTGGAGCAGCCCCTTGCGGATCGGGAAGTGCTTCTGGAGGCCGCTCACCTTCAGCAGCACCTCGCCGGGCGCGGCCTGCTGCGCGGGGACGGTGGCGCCCCCGGAGCGCGGGGTGGGTACCGGTGCGGGGCCCTGTTCGTCGCTCGTCACGGTGGTGTCCTCGCTCACAGCTTCGGCGCAATCTCTTCGGTCCAGATCCGTTCCCGCTGCGCCTGCGGCAGGTGGCAGGCCGCCCAGTGCGCGCCGCCGACCTCGGTGAGCTCGGGGCGCACGGTGCGGGTCACGTTGTCCTTCGGCAGGTCCGCGTAGGGGCAGCGCGGGTGGAAGGCGCACCCGTCGGGGAGGTTGATCAGCGACGGCGGGGAGCCCTTGACCGGGATGAGGCGCTCGCTCTCCTCCCGGTCCAGGCGGGGCATGGAGCCCAGCAGGCCCCAGGTGTAGGGGTGGCGGGGGGCGGTGAACACCTTCTCGGCGGGACCGCGTTCCACGCACCGGCCGCCGTACATGACCAGCAGGTCGTCCGCGAGTTCGGCGACGACGCCGAGGTCGTGGGTGATGACGATGACCGCGGACCCGAACTCCTTCTGGAGGTCGCGGATCAGGTCGAGGATCTGCGCCTGGACGGTCACGTCGAGGGCGGTCGTCGGCTCGTCCGCGATGAGCAGTTCGGGGTTGTTGACCAGGGCCATGGCGATCATCGCGCGTTGGCGCATGCCGCCGGAGAACTCGTGCGGGTAGTTGTCGACCCGCTTGTCGGGCTGGGGGATGCCGACCCGGTCGAGCATCTCGACCGCGCGCTTGCGGGCGGTCTTCTTGTCGACGTCGTGGTGGACGCGGTACGCCTCCACGATCTGCCGGCCGATGGTGTAGTAGGGGTGCAGGGCGGACAGCGGGTCCTGGAAGATCATCGCCATCTCGCGCCCGCGCAGTCGGCGCACCCGGTCCGGGGCGGCGGACAGCAGCTCTTGTCCGTCGAGCCAGATCTCCCCGGAGAGCCGGGGCCGGCGCTTGCCGTACTGGCCGGTGGTGTGCAGGCCCATGATGCCGAGCGAGGTCACGGACTTGCCGGAGCCCGACTCCCCCACGATGCCGAGGGTCTTGCCCTTCTCCAGGGTGAAGCTGAGCCCGTCGACCGACTTGACCAGCCCGTCGTCGGTGGGGAAGTGCACCTTGAGGTCGCGCACGTCGAGGAAGGCGGTGGGCGTGGCGGGGGCCGACCCAGTGGTGCGGGGTGCGGTCATGCGAGCCTCACTCGGGGGTCGATCGCGGCGTACAGGAAGTCCACGGCGAGGTTGGCGACGATCACCGCGAGCGAGGTGATCAGCGTGACGCCGAGGATGATCGGCAGGTCGCGTTCGTTGATCGCGGAGAGCACCGCCTGGCCGAGGCCCGGCAGGTTGAAGGCGGTCTCGGTGAGGATGGCGCCGCCGATCAGGGCGCCGAGGTCCATGCCGAGCATGGTGAGGATCGGGGTCATCGTGGAGCGCATGGCGTGCTTGCCGATGACCACGGGTTCGGTGAGGCCCTTGGCCCGTGCGGTGCGGATGTAGTCCTCGCCGAGCACCTCCAGCATGGTGGCCCGGGTGATCCGCGCGTACATCGCCGCGTACAGGAAGGACAGGGTCACCCAGGGCAGCAGCATGCCCTGGAACCAGCCGCCGAGGCCGTCGCCGATCTCCTGGTACTGGCCGTCGATCCAGCCGAGTCCGTAGTCGAAGACGGCCAGCGAGAGCAGCGCGGTGAAGTAGATCGGCAGGGAGACCCCGGAGAGGGCCACGACCATCGCCGAGCGGTCCCACAGGGTGCCCCGCTTGAGCGCCGACAGCACGCCGGCGGCGACCCCGAAGAGCAACCACAGCAGCGCCGCGCCGAGGGCCAGCGTCAGGGTCACCGGGAGCCGGTCGGTGAGCACCGGCCAGATGGCCTGCTCGCTGCGGAAGGAGTAGCCGAAGCAGGGGGCCGAGCAGTTGGTGACCTCGCCGCCCGCGGCGTAGGTGCGTCCGACGAACAGCCCCTTGAAGAACTCCAGGACCTGCGCGTAGATCGGATCGCCCAGCTTGAGCTTCTCCCGCACGGCCTCCACGGCCGCGGCGTCGGACTGCTTGCCCACGTACATCGTGGCCGGGTCGATGCCCGCCCACTTGGGGATGAGGAAGAAGATGCCGAAGACCACCACGATGATGACCACCAGCATCACTGCGGCGGCCAGCAGCCGCCTGATGAGGTATGCGAGCACAGCGCTTCGGCCCGGCGGGGGCCGTGGGCCGCCGGATCGCTCCGACGGTCCACGGCCCGACCGCTCCGGCCTTCACCTGCCTTTCGTGCCGTACGGCGGGTGTGCCGGGGTGGTGGTTACTTCAGGCCCAGGCTGATGAAGTCGTACTGACCGCTGTAGGCGTCCGTGGTGTAGACGTTGGTCAGCTCGGAGGAGCGGAAGTTGATGAACTTCTCGAAGACGAAGGGCAGGTAGTAGGCGCCCTCCATCACCTGGTGGTTGATCTCGGTGGCGATCTGCTCCTTCTTCGCGCCGTCCAGTTCGGTGACGAACTTGTCGAAGTTGGCGTCGATCGCCTTGTCCTTGATCATGGCGAAGTTGTTGTTGCCGCTGTCGAGGATGTACTTGCTGTCCCACAGCGGCTGGCCGTAGCCCTGCACGGACGGGAAGTCGGGGCCCCAACCCATGATGATGATGCCGTAGTTCTTGTCCTTGACGATCTTCGGGTTGCCGATGATGCCGGAGGTCTGCGAACCGTCGTACTTGTCGATCTCGACGGTGATGCCGATCTTCTTCAGCGAGGCCTGGAGCGACTCGGCGGTGGCCACCTCGGCCGGCTTGTTGTTGCGGACCGCGACGGTGGTGGTGAACCCGTTGGGCTTGCCGCACTTCTCCAGGGCTTCCTTGGCCTTGGCCACGTCCGGCTTGCCGTCGTTCTTGGCGAGGCCGTACGGGTCGTACTTCTGGCCCTCGGAGCCGGGGACGGCGGGCGGCAGCATGTTGGTGCCGATGTCGCCGCCGGCCATCGGACCGCCGCGGGCGGTCTGGAGGGACTTGTGGTCGGCGCCGTAGATGACGGCCTTGCGGCACTCGATGTTGTCGAACGGCGCGACCGTCTGCGGGAAGACCGCGTAGCGGATGAAGCCGGAGACCGGGTTGTCCAGGTTGCTCTTGTGCTCGTTGAGGGCCTTGATGCGGCCCTGCGGGGAGAGACCGGTCTGGTTGATGTCCAGGTGGTAGTCACCGGCGAGGATGCGGTTGTCCATCTCGTCGGCGTTGGAGAAGAAGTTCACCGTGATCTTGTCCGGCAGCGCCTTGCGCACCGGGTCCGAGGACTGCTTCCACTCGGTGTTGCGGACGAGGACCAGTTCCTTCTTCGGCGTGTACGACTCGAACTTGTACGGACCCGAGGAGAACGGCCGCAGCTGGTACTTGGACTTGGTGTCCTTGTCCTGGCGGACCGGGGAGGCGGAGGTCAGCGCGAGCATCTCCTCGAAGTCGCTGTTCGCCTCGGGGAGCTTGAAGACGATGGTCTTGTCGTCCGGCGTCTCGATCGCCTTCAGGCCCAGCTTGTCCTTCGCCTTGTCCTTGTACGGGCCCGGGTACTCGCCCTTGGGGTCGAGGACGTCCTTCAGGTAGATCGGCCCGCCGGCCAGCACCTCCTGGGCCCACACCCGCTGGATGCCGTACTTGACGTCCTTGGAGGTGATCGGCTTGCCGTCCTCCCAGGTGATGCCGTCCCGCAGGGTGTACGTGTAGGTCTTGCCGTCGTCGCTGATCTGGGCCCGCGCGGTCGCGAGGTCCGGGGTCAACTCGGTCCCGCTCTTGCCGGGCTCGGTCTTCCCGGTGACCAACTGGCGGGAGTAGTACCGCTGGAAGTTCCACGCGAAGCCGTAGTAGGCACGGGTGGTGTCCCACGAGTCGGCGTCCTGGGCCCCCGCGAACTTGAGCGTGCCGCCCTTCTTGGTGGAGGCGTTGGCGACCTTGTTGTTGGCCGCGTCGAAGCCCGCGGCCTTGCCCTTGCCCTTGCCGCCGCCGTCGTCGCCTCCGCCGCCGCAGGCAGCCGTGGCCAGCAGCGCCGCCACCACCGCCGTCGCCGCCGCGATCCGCTTGCGCCGTCCTCTGGTGCTGTGAGTGGTCACGATGTCGTTCCTCCGTGTGAGTGTCGCCCGCCGTCGACGGGCCCTTGGGGTACGGCAGTTCAGCGGGTCCCCTTCGGGTCGAGCGCGTCCCGCACGCCGTCGCCGAAGAGGTTGAACGAAAGGACGGTGATGAAGATCGCCAGACCGGGGATGACCATGTACATCGGATCGGCCTGGTAGTAGGCCACCGCGGACGAGAGCATGTCCCCCCACGAGGAGGTGGGCGGTTTGACGCCCACCCCCAGGAAGCTGAGCGCCGCCTCGGTGAGGATGTTGGTGGGGATCATCATCGTCATGTACACGATGATCGGGGCGACCAGGTTGGGCAGCAGTTCCTTGAACAGGATGTAGAACCGGCCGGCGCCGAGGCTGCGGGCCGCCTCCACGTACTCGCGTTCGCGCAAGGAGAGGGTCTGCCCGCGCACCACCCTGCCCACGTAGGGCCAGCCGAAGAAGCCGATCACCAGGATCATCACCAGGATGCGGACCCCGGTGCCGGTGAGTCCCAGCAACTGGTTGGGCATCACGGAGACCAGGGCGATGATGAACAGCAGCTGCGGGAACGAAAGCAACAGGTCCATGACACGGCTGATCAGCGCGTCGAGCCAGCCCCCGAAGTAGCCGGCGAGCACCCCGAGTACGGTGCCGATCACCACGGCGACCAGCGCCGAGGCGAAACCGACCAGCAGCGACACCCGGGCGCCGTGCACGATCCGGGCGAAGATGTCGCGCCCCTTGACCGGCTCCACCCCGAACCAGTGGTCCCCGCTGATCCCGCCGAGCGAACCGATCGGCGTGGACATCAACGGGTCGATCAGGTCCTCGTGGTAGGTGTTCGGATCCTCGCCGTACATCTTGGTGATCAGCGGCGCGAGGATCGCCACCAGCACCAGGAGCAGCACCACGGCGCCCCCGAGCAGGGCGAGTTTGTCGCGTTTCAAGCGCTCCCAGGCGATGCGCCCCAGCGAGCGCCCCTGCACCGCCTTCCCGGCGACCGCGGCTGCCTCCTCCGCAGCCGGCGGGGCCGCGTCCGCGGTCGGCTCGTGCAATGGTGCCGTCATCGTGACAAGGACCCCTCTTCTCAACCGGCGGTGACCGTCCCGCAGTTGCCGCCGGGGGCGACCGGGCCGATCCGTCGTGCCCGAGGCCCTCGACGCTCCCACCGGGGGCGGGACCGCGCGACCTCTGGTGCGGGAGTCTTCATCCCGGCTGCGATCCGTAGCCAGACCTGATCCTGAATGGATGCGCAACCGTGATGCAGCCAGGGGGGATCCGTTATCCGAACGGCGCGTAACGCAGCCCGGACGGGGGCACCTTGAGGTTTTCGGCCAAACGCGCGTAGATTCCGGGCATCTTCTCGGCGAGACCGGCAGAGAGGGCAGGAAAAGGACAACTCACCCACCCCGGTCGCCGGTTGACAGAACGGGTCGAGGCGCCCACTATCGCGGCGGGTAACCGTACCCGGCGGTAGGCGCGACGGGAGCGACATGGGATTCGCGGTCGTAGAACGGGCGGGCGTTCGCCCCCAACCACAGCGCGACGGGGTCGTAGGCGTCGCCGAGCGCCACGGTGGACACGGCCAGCCCCTCGGGCACCGCGCCGATCGACTGCTGCATCATCAACCGCACCGCGTCGACGGACTGCGGCCCCGTGTCGTACACGTCCAGTCCGATCGCCAGGTACGGGGCGCCGAGCGACGGCTGCACCCAGGCGCGGCGCAGCGAGCGCACGGCGGGGGTGCGGTGCGCGTTCTGCCCCAGCACCGCGTAGAACTGCGGGATCTCGATGGCGGGTTCGCCGATCCGCAGCGGCCCGGCCGGATGCCGGTCCAGGCCCAGGGCGATCCGCCGCAGGTCCGCCCACGGGACGCCGACCCCGCCGCCGCTGGCGTGCGGGTTGAGCCACAGGCCGTACCGGTCGGGGTAGAGCGCCCGGGCCACCTCGGCGACGGGAACCGCCTCGTAGGAGCGGTTCCATCCGCTCGCGGAGAGTTCCTGGGCCGAGGTCACGCAGGGCGCGTAGCCCAGGCCGTCGAGTTCCATGGTGCCGTACTGGGCGTCCGGCGCTCCGGGCCGGCCGTGCCACAGCAGCATCCGGACCTGGCCGGCGGGGTCGGCGAGGGCGTGCAACAGTGCCTCGTACGCGTCGTAGCGCCCGGGCGTCACCTGGCGCAGCATGTGCTCGATCCGCCCGGCCGCAGCCGTGCCCGACGCACTCACCCTTGACCGCCCCTTCGACCCGTCGGAACAGCACGGCGCGGTTCCGAACCCGACACGCCCACCGCGGCCCGGCGGGTCGTACGGCCCCGCCCGGCCGTGCCACCCAGCTTAAGCGGCACCACCCCGGCGCGGCCGACGCCTCGGTCCCAGGTCCGTCACAGCTGGTGGTATCGGGCGCACTCAGGGCTCCCGCACGTAGAAGGGGCGGAGCTGCTCGCGCATCCAGTCGGCCACCGGGTCCCGGGCCACGTCCAGCAGGATCAGGTTGACCCCCCAGGCGACGGGCACCCGTCCCAGCGCACGTCCCAGCGCGTCCAAGGGCAGTTCCCGGGCCGAGCCCTCGCACTGGTCGAGTTCCACCCCGATGAACAGGCTCGGGGCGCCGCCCTCCACGCTGGCCAGGCAGCGGCGGGCGGTGGTGACCGTGCCCACCGCGGCGAACTCCTCCCCGGCGGCGGCGAGGAAGTCCATCGGGTCCTCCTTCCAGTCGGGCGGGAAGAGCCGGACCCGACCGCCGCTGGTGGGGCCGTCCAGGGCGGTGCGACCGGCGCGGCACAGCTCCGCGACGGCCGGCGGCGGCAGCGGAACGCCCACCGTGCCGTCCGGGTTGAGGACCAGGCCGAGTTGGGGCGGCAGTCCGCGGGCGAACTCGACGGCGGGCGCCACGGTGCCGCCCATCCGGTCGCCCACCACCTGGCGGAACTGCTCGGCGGAGGTGAACACCGGCACGTACGCCTGGCCGTCGACCTCCACGGTGGGCAGGTCCAGGGTGGTGCTGGTGGGGTCCCCGCCGGCCGGCAGCGGCACCCAGATCCGGCTGCGGCCGAGCACCTCGACGATCCGCGGGGCGGCCCCGGGCACCCCCACGGAGGCGGCGAGCACCTCCTCCAACTCGTTCACCGGCCAGGCCCCGGGCGGAGCCGGGACCGTGGGGGGCTGGGGTGTCTGGGCCGGAATCTCCATCGTCAACCACCTGCTCGTGCCGCGCTGCGTCTGCGCCAGGCACCCTAACGCGAAGCTCCGGGCGTCCGGCGCCCGTTCGGGCCGGGCGGCGGTGCCGTCCGGGCCTACGCGTCGAAGCGGACGGACCGCAGCGCCCCGCCCGCCGCCCGGTCCAGCAGCACCGCGGAGGCGCAGCCGGCCGGCAGCACCCCCCGCTGCGCGTCCCGCACCAGCCGGCCGATCGCCCGCCGGTGGCGGGCGAAGGCGTACCGGGACACGCCCCGGCCCCGTTGGCGCTGCCCGTCGAGGGCGGTGTCCGGCGCCACGTCGAGCAACAGCAGGTGCAGCCGGGTGCCGCGGGCCCGGGCCTCTCGGGCCAGCCAGCGGCGCACCCACGCCTGGGTGCCGCAGTCGTGGACCACCACGCTCTCCCCGGAGCGCAGCGCCCGCCGCAAGCCGGCGAAGTGCGCGACCCGCACCAGCGGCCGGTACAGGGCGTACGGCAGGGCGGCGGGCATCCGGCGGGCCCAGCGGTCGCGGGTGTCCTGGGAGTCGATGCGCCGCGCCGGGGCGACGGGGGTCGCGAGGGCGGCGCGGACGAGGCTGACGGAGGTGTCGCGGACCGTGCGCGACATCAGCGTGGACTTGCCGCTGCCCGGCAGCCCGGACACCACCACCAGGTCACCGGGGGCGAACCGGAGCGCGTGCGGCCCGCGGCCGGCCCGGTCCCGTAGGTCCCGGACCACCGCGGCGGCCCGCTCCGTGCGCGCCCGCGCGGCGGCGGCACCCGCCTGCTCGGGCAGCGCCACGCCAGCGGCGCTCGCGTACCCCCTCGTCGTGTTCACCGTGATCGTCCCCTCCAGTCCGTCACGTGAGCCTTCCCCGTAGAGTGTAAAGAGCCGGTAATTTCGCGGGTCCGGATCGCGTACGGATACGGCCACGGGTCCGTGACGGGGACCGCCCCGGACCGGTGCCGCGGGGTCGGGGGGACGCCACCCTGCCCAAGGCGGCGCGAGCGTGCAATGATGTGCCCGCCAACTGCATACCGGCCGCTTGAACCCGCGCGGGAGAGCCCCCGGCCGTACCGGGGCGCCGAAGGAGCAAGTCCCTCCCTTGAATCTCTCAGGCCCAGATACCGCGCGGGCGAGGCACATCTGAAAAGCGGACCGCGACGTCGTACGCGCGGTCCCACCCAAGGTGCAAACCGGGCCGCCGCCCAGCGGCGTGGCTCCCGGCGAACCTCTCAGGTCCGATGACAGATGGGGAGGACCATCTCGCCGTCATGCCCTGGGAGCACCTTCATGAGCACCGCCCCCCGCCGTACCGCGCTGGACGCGCTGCACCGATCGCTCGGTGCCACCATGACCGACTTCGCGGGCTGGGACATGCCCCTGCGCTACGGCAGCGAACGGGACGAGCACCACGCCGTGCGCACCCGCGCCGGACTGTTCGACCTCTCCCACATGGGGGAGATCACCGTCACCGGCCCGCAGGCGGTGGACCTGCTGGACCACGCGCTGGTCGGCAACCTCGGCACCGTCGCCACGGGGCGCGCCCGGTACACGATGATCTGCCGCGAGGACGGCGGCATCCTGGACGACCTGATCGTCTACCGCACCGGGGAGACGGAGTACCTGGTGGTCGCCAACGCCGGCAACGCCCAGACGGTGCTGGACGCGCTGCGCGAGCGGGCCGCGGGCTTCGACGCGGAGGTCCGCGACGACCGGGACGCCTACGCGCTGATCGCGGTGCAGGGCCCCGAGGCACCGGGCGTCCTGGCCGCCGTCACGGACGCCGACCTGGACGGGTTGAAGTACTACGCCGGGCTGCCCGGCACGGTCGCCGGGGTCCCCGCGCTGATCGCCCGCACCGGCTACACCGGTGAGGACGGCTTCGAACTCTTCGTCGCCCCCGAGCACGCGGAGGGCGTGTGGCGGGCGCTCACCGAGGCGGGCGCCCCGGTCGGGCTGGTGCCCTGCGGACTGTCCTGCCGGGACACCCTGCGCCTGGAGGCGGGCATGCCGCTGTACGGGCACGAGCTGACCACCGGGCTGACCCCCTTCGACGCGGGTCTCGGCCGGGTGGTGAAGTTCGAGAAGGAGGGCGACTTCGTCGGCCGGGCGGCGCTGGAGGCCGCCGCCGAGAAGGCCGCGGCGAACCCCCCGCGCAAGCTGGTCGGCCTGGTCGCCGAGGGCCGGCGGGTGCCGCGCGCCGGGTTCGCGGTGGTCGCGGACGGCACGGTGATCGGCGAGGTCACCTCGGGCGCGCCCTCCCCCACCCTCGGCCAGCCGATCGCCATGGCGTACGTCGACGCCGCGCACGCCGAGCCGGGCACCGCCGGGGTCGGGGTGGACATCCGCGGCACGCACGAGCCGTACCGGGTCGTGGCACTGCCCTTCTACCGCCGCCGGAAGTAGTTTCCGCGCGCACCACCGGGCCCGCCCGGATGCACCACGCTCCGGTTCCACCGGGCCCCCGCGCGGTACATGACGTCCGTCGGGCCGTGCGCTCCGACGCACGTCTCACATGCCAAGACATCCCGTTCCTCAGCACTCCCCCGCGTACAGGAGAATTCCCACCATGAGCAACCCCCAGCAGCTTCGCTACAGCAAGGAGCACGAGTGGCTGTCGGCCCCCGACGGCGAAGGCGTGGCCACGGTCGGCATCACCGAGTTCGCCGCCGGTGCGCTCGGTGACGTCGTCTACGCCCAGCTCCCCGAGGCGGGCCAGCAGGTGACCGCGGGCGAGACCTGCGGCGAGCTGGAGTCGACGAAGTCGGTCAGCGACCTGTACTCCCCGGTGACCGGCGAGGTCACGGAGTCCAACCAGGACGTGGTGGACGACCCGTCCCTGGTGAACTCCGCGCCCTTCGAGGGCGGCTGGTTGTTCAAGGTGCGCGTCGCGGCCGAGCCGGAGGACCTGCTCACCGCCGACGACTACACCGCCTTTTCCGCGGGCTGACCCACAACTAGGGATCATCTGATGTCGCTTCTGAACACGCCTCTGCACGAGCTGGACCCGGACGTCGCCGCCGCCGTCGACGCCGAACTGCGCCGCCAGCAGTCGACCCTGGAAATGATCGCGTCGGAGAACTTCGCCCCGGTCGCCGTCATGGAGGCCCAGGGCTCGGTGCTCACCAACAAGTACGCGGAGGGCTACCCGGGCCGCCGCTACTACGGCGGCTGTGAGCACGTCGACGTGGTCGAGCAGATCGCGATCGACCGGATCAAGGAGCTGTTCGGCGCCGAGCACGCCAACGTACAGCCGCACTCCGGTGCCCAGGCCAACGCGGCGGCGATGTTCGCGCTGCTCAAGCCGGGCGACACGATCATGGGTCTGAACCTCGCCCACGGCGGGCACCTGACCCACGGCATGAAGATCAACTTCTCCGGCAAGCTCTACCACGTGGTCGCCTACCACGTGGACGACGCCACCGGCCAGGTCGACATGGCCGAGGTCGAGCGGCTCGCCAAGGAGTCCAAGCCGAAGCTGATCGTCGCGGGCTGGTCCGCCTACCCGCGCCAGCTCGACTTCGCCGCCTTCCGCCGCATCGCGGACGAGGTCGGCGCCTATCTGATGGTCGACATGGCGCACTTCGCGGGCCTGGTCGCGGCCGGGCTGCACCCCAACCCGGTGCCGCACGCCCATGTCGTCACCACCACCACGCACAAGACCCTCGGCGGTCCGCGCGGCGGGGTGATCCTCTCCACCCAGGAGCTGGCCAAGAAGATCAACTCCGCGGTCTTCCCGGGCCAGCAGGGCGGTCCGCTGGAGCACGTGGTCGCCGCCAAGGCCGTCGCCTTCAAGGTCGCCGCCTCGGAGGAGTTCAAGGAGCGCCAGCAGCGCACCCTGGAGGGCGCCCGCATCCTGGCCGAGCGCCTGGTGGGCGAGGACGCCCGCGCGGCCGGCGTGAACGTGCTGTCCGGCGGCACGGACGTGCACCTCGTCCTGGTCGACCTGCGCGAGTCCGAGCTGGACGGCCAGCAGGCCGAGGACCGCCTCCACGAGGTCGGCATCACCGTCAACCGCAACGCCGTCCCGAACGACCCGCGGCCCCCGATGGTCACCTCGGGCCTGCGGATCGGCACCCCGGCGCTCGCCACCCGCGGCTTCACCGCCGAGGACTTCCGCGAGGTCGCCGACGTGATCGCCGAGGCGCTGAAGCCCTCGTACGACGAGACGGTCGCCGCGGCGCTGAAGGCCCGGGTCACCGCCCTGGCCGACAAGCACCCGCTGTACCCGGGGCTGTAGTCCCCCGCGGTGCGGCCCCGGTCCGGCTCGACCGGGGCCGCACCGTCCCCACACCGGCACCCGCCCGGGCAACACTTGAAGAAACGATCCATCAAGCCCGCTGGGCCCCCGGGACCCCACCCCGTCCCGGGCGCACCCCGTCCCGGGGACCCACCCGGTCCCCCGCACCAGCCCGCCCGGCCCCACCCCGTGCCGGTCGGCCCGCACCACCCGGCGGACAACGACGTCCGCCGGCCGTCAGCGAGGAGTCTTCCGTGGCCATCTCGGTCTTCGACCTGTTCTCGATCGGCATCGGCCCGTCCAGCTCCCACACCGTGGGCCCGATGCGCGCGGCCCGGATGTTCGCCCGCCGGCTCAAGAACGACGGCCTCCTCGCCCACACCGCCGCGGTGCGCGCGGAACTGTACGGCTCCCTCGGCGCCACCGGCCACGGGCACGGCACTCCCAAGGCGGTGCTCCTCGGGCTGGAGGGCGAGTCCCCGCGCACGGTGGACGTCGAGCACGCCGACCAGCGGGTGGCACGGATCAGGACCGACGGCCGGATCAGCCTGCTGGGCGCCCACGAGATCCCGTTCTCCTTCGACGACGACCTCGTCCTGCACCGCCGCGAGGCCCTGCCCTACCACGCCAACGGGATGACCCTGGCCGCGTACGACGCCGAGGGCGCGCCCGTCCTGGAGAAGACCTACTACTCGGTCGGCGGCGGCTTCGTGGTGGACGAGGACGCCGTCGGCGCGGACCGCATCAAGCTCGACGACACGCCCCTGGCGTACCCCTTCCGCACCGGCGACGAGCTGCTGCGGATGGCCCGCGAGTCGGGACTGTCGATCTCCTCGATGATGCTGGAGAACGAGAAGGCGTGGCGCACCGAGGAGGAGATCCGCGCCGGGCTGCTGGACATCTGGCGCGTCATGCAGAGCTGCGTGTCCCGGGGCATGAACCGGGAGGGCATCCTCCCCGGCGGGCTGAAGGTCCGTCGCCGCGCCCCCGCCTCGGCGCGCCAGCTGCGCGCCGAGGGCGACCCCGCGGCCCACGCCATGGAGTGGGTGACCCTGTACGCGATGGCGGTGAACGAGGAGAACGCGGCCGGCGGCCGGGTCGTCACCGCCCCCACCAACGGGGCCGCCGGGATCATCCCCGCGGTGCTGCACTACTACATGAACTTCGTCCCCGGCGCGGACGACGAGGGCGTGGTCCGCTTCCTGTTGGCCGCTGGGGCCATCGGGCTGCTGTTCAAGGAGAACGCCTCCATCTCCGGCGCCGAGGTCGGCTGCCAGGGCGAGGTCGGTTCGGCCTGCTCCATGGCGGCCGGCGCCCTGGCCGAGGTGCTGGGCGGCTCTCCCGAACAGGTCGAGAACGCCGCCGAGATCGGCATGGAGCACAACCTGGGCCTCACCTGCGACCCGGTCGGCGGGCTGGTCCAGATCCCGTGCATCGAACGCAACGGCATGGCCGGGGTGAAGGCGGTGACCGCCGCCCGGATGGCCATGCGCGGCGACGGCAGCCACCTGGTGTCCCTGGACAAGGTCATCAAGACCATGAAGGAGACCGGGGCGGACATGTCGGTCAAGTACAAGGAGACCGCGCGGGGCGGGCTCGCGGTGAACATCATCGAGTGCTGATGACGTAGGTCCTGACCAGCGCTTTTATGTCTTTCAGCGCTGTCAGGGCCTTCCCTGCTTGCACGGCGGAAAGTCCCTGGATCGGCCCTGAGACGGACGTGAAAGTCCCTGAAAAGTCCCTGGGAAATCCCTGTCGGCAAGGTCCTGGAGTGTCACCGCCCGGTCTCCCCAGGGTCTCGGCTGCTCAACGTACCCGCAGCCTGCTAGGAGTTCCTGGTCTATACACACGGGGGCGGCTGGGCCCTGCGTGGCAGCGTCGCCCTCACCCTTCACCCGACGCAGGGATGGTCCCCTCCACCGGAGCGAGTTGGCGCGCATGGTGCAACATTCGCCCAACAGCCAGGTGGCGACTGCTGCAAGACTGAACGAATGCCGGAACATCCCTTCACCTTCGTCCCACTGTCCTACGCAGCCCGACCGCCCCGCTTGGTTGTGGTGGCGCCTAGCGACAACGAGCAGTGGGTCCAGTGGGCTTCAGCGGCACTCACCAGGCTGTCCGCGATTTGGGGTTGCAGCGGAAGCGTCGTGGTGCCCTCAAGCTCGATCGGCCACCCGGCCGTGGATCGCTGCCTGGAACAGCTAAACCCCGACCATGTGCTTGCCTACGTGCCCTCATGGAGCACCTACGACACCTTGGCGCCTGGCGCTGTCGACCTACTGCTAGCGGAGAAGGAGATCCCAGACACTGCTGCCTCAGAGCAGTTTAGGGACATGGTGCTTACAGAGTCTTGGCGTGGCCCGGTTGTCCAAGCAGCCGAGGAGGTCGCTGACAAGCTTCGTTCGAAACTCGGCGTCAACAAGCAAGAAGATCATTTTCAATGCAGTCACCTTTTCGACCACGGAGCTGACCAACTAACCGCTCTGGACGCCCTGGCCACAAACCCATTCGTCGGCCTGCCGAGAAGCTTGGTGACGACACCTGCCTCGCTAGCCTACGCAATGCACACTGGGATAGAAGAATTCGAAGTTAGCGGCGAGATCACAGATGCCCAGTGGCGCGACGCTGCCACGCGTGGATCCGACTCTCCACTACTGACCGAGTTGCGCCCCGACGCCCCTGACGGGGCCTATCTTGCGCGTTCGCATGAAGCAGGGGAAAGCATACTGGTCTCAAGAGCTATGCGCGCCCGAGAGCGGATAGTGGTCATCGGAGATCAGCCTGAGGACTTTTCACTAGCCGAGGCTCTGCGATGCATCCGCGGGTCAGCAACCTGGCTTCCGTGGAAGGATCACGGGTTGAGCGATATGTGGCTCTTTTCAGGGTACCCATCGAAGCACTTGATTGTGACCAGCGCATCGCTGAACCCACAGGAGACTCACGATTGCATCACAGCGCGATGGAATAACCGACCAGTCCGCCATATTGATCCAACACGGGAGGGGAATCCATTCGAAGTCATAGCGGCGACCGAAATCGACTTGACTCAACCGAGCCTCGTGGTAATGAACAGCGCATGGGAACAACCCCGCTCGCTACCAGCCATGGCAAATCCAGACGATGGCACCCTCGTGGCGTCCCTTTCCCTGGCCGCCGAGGTCCCACCCGGCCTCGATCCAAACAAACATCGCTGGCAAGTTAATCTCGCTGCCGATAATCACCCGATCCCTCCGCACCCAGCACTAGGTTCGTCAGCTGTCATCAGTCCGGATCAAAATCCATGGGAGACGTTCGTGCGTGCCGCTGACGGCGGCATAACCTACTGGTCGCACCGCTTCGACTTTGTCCCAAGTGGAGCTTCGCTGGCCGGATCCCTCGCTTCCCCCAAGCTGGCCTGGCCCGGGATCAAGCGCATCCTGAAGGTTGCCTCCGAACAAAATGGAGTAGAAGTAGTCCCCAGCCCGGCGGGCAAGAGATCCGCTATCACCGAACGCCTCCTGGGGAATCGGAGCGATCTAGAGGAACTAGCAGCGAGCCCCGGATGGGAACTGCTGCGTCTCTTCACCCATGAAACCCCCCAATCTCTATGCCCGGCCGACAGTCGCTGGAAGCTGAAGTCAACAGTCGCGCTATCATGGGAGGCTATCGCTGAGCACAAAGACACAGATTGGGAGGCGGTCGCCCGCAGAAGGCAAATCGACCAGTGGACAACGCAAGGGGTTTTGCGCCGCGGGTTGATCCTAAGCTGCGACCATTGCCCCATTCTTGAGTTCTATCCAATTTCTGAGATAAATCAGAAATATAACTGCAGACGCTGTGAAGGGGAAAATAACCTCACCAGTGAGCGATGGAGGCCAGCGACGGACGAGCCCCGGTGGTTTTACGATCTGCATCCAGCGGTACTGGAGCTCGTCAAAAACGACGGCAATGTGCCGTTGCTGGCCACGCGCCATCTACGTAGTGAGCGCTGGGCGCGGAAAGCCCTAATCTGCGAGGAGTTCGAGCTACTCAAGAATGGGACACGGTTCGTAGAAATGGATTTTGCCCTCGCCAGCACTGACCATCTGTGGCTGGGAGAGGCCAAGATAAATAACTCGCTGGGCTCCAACCACAGAGAAATCAAGCGGGAAGTTGGCAAGCTCCTGGAAGGATCTTCTCTCGTCGGCGCTACGGGCCTGGTACTTGCCACCACCAAGACACATTGGTCTCGCTCGACCCTCGACATCCTCAAGTCGGAGACCAAGGGACGCTTGCGGGGCGGAAAACCCACTCCCAACGTCCACCTGCTGACAGGGCTTGGAAGCGCCCCCCAGCTTGCTCAACTGAGCCCCTGAGACCTACGCATTACGAGCACGTTGGAAATCGTGCCGGGCCGTGTCAGCTGGTGTTGCCGGATGCCGTTGTGCCTGATCAGAGCGCTGATGCCGGTCCGACGGGTGCCGGGCTGTGTTGCGCCGTCCAAAGGCGTCCGCGCTCCCCTGGTGGCTTCCGGTGACCGACGATACCCGGTCGGGGACCGCTCCCTGGTACGGAAGCGGTCCCTGTCGTCATCCGACAGTCACCTCTTCGGGGGAGGTCACCGGGTCCGGGGGGCGAGGAAGTGACAGCCCAGGATCTTGCGGGCCTCCTTCCGACGGCTGCGGCGGGGGTGGAGCAGAGCGACGCCGACGATGACGACGTACACAGTGATCCAGATGCACAGGGCGGCGATCAGTGCCCAGGGCAGGGGGTCGGTCGTCGGGAGCAGGCCGGTCAGTGTGGTGAGCATGGTGTTCTCCTGGTTCGTTGCCGGGCCGTGTGCTCCGGCGGTTCCCCTAGACCACCAGGCGTGGCGCATCCGGCCTTGGTGAAGGTGGGAGGGCTCCATGTCCGAAAGGCGTGCTCTCGTTGGGTGAGGGTGGATAGGTTCGCGGCATGTCTTCTACGGGTGATCCGGTCTCCGCTGATCAGCAGCTCATCGACCACGCGCAGCGGCTCGGCTACGTGGTGTCCGTGAAGCAGCTCGCGTTGTGGCGGCGGGCGGGGCTGTTGCCGAGGAACACGTCGAGTTCGCTGGGCCGGGGGCACGGGAGCGCGTCGGTTGCGGACGATGAGGCGTTCGGTCTGGTCGTGGCGCTCGCCCGGCTGGCGCGGCGGGGTGTCCGGCCGTTTCATCTGGCGCTGGCCCTGTTCGGCGAGGGGCACCCGGTTCCGGAGGAGACCGTGCGGGGAGCCTTCGGAAAGGCCGTCCAGACACTGGGGGCCGGTCTTGGCAAGGAGGGTCCGGAGGCCGGGGAGGACGCGGAGGAGTGGGCGGAGCGCGTCACCGACGAGGTGGTCGCCTCCGGGCAGCGGGTTCGGCTTGTTCCCGCGCGGGCGCGTCGGATCGATGAGGGTATCGCCCGGTACATGCGTGACCGGGGGGTGGTGTGGCCTCCGGTAGAGCTGGAGGATCTGGACCAGAATCCGGAGCCGTCGAGCATGTCCGGCGGGGAAGCCACCGCTGCGGCGGTGACCGCGGTGCTGCGTGGGGGTGCCGCCGTCACGCCGCAGGGGATCGGTGACGTGCTCCGGTCCATGCAGCCGGCGGGGTGGGGCAACCCGGGGGCGTCCCTGGCCGAGTACACGGTCGAGGACGTCCCGGACGCAGCCCAGGAGGTGTTCCTCGCCGACGGCGGGATGAGTACCGTCCCGGAAGGTGACGCCCGCGACATCCTGCTGGGCCTGGCGGAGACAGCTCCGCTGGACGATCTGCGGGACGCCTGGGCGGCGAGCGGCGTGACCCGGGAGTGGGCGCTGGATCTGTGCTCGCGGATCGAGGCCGAGCTGGAGGCCGGTGAGCCGGGTGACGCGGCCTTCGAGTGGCTGATGAGCAGGGCCCTGGTGTCCGGGATGGTGCTGATGGCCGAGGTGGGTGACCGCTACTGGTCACCAGCGGACCGCGCGGTGAACGCCGTGACGCTGCTCCTGATGCGGCAGTCGTTTCGCGATCTCGATGAGAAGGTGCCCGGCTGCCAGTGGGATCTGCTCGAATCCCCCGCTGTGATGCCGCCTCCGCTGCTGCCGTTCTTCCAGTCCAGGTTGGCCCACTCCGAGTGACACCGTAGGGCCACCGTCCTGATCACGGTTTCGTATCGGTGGAATATCCGCTGGCCTGCGGGGATTCTCTGCCCAGTCGATCTGCCGATGGGCTGGGAGTTCGTGTGGGTGATCTGAAGGCGTTCCGTGTGGATGGCGGGTGTGCGGTGGAGATGGCGGGGTCGTCGGTGGCGCTGGAGCGGGAGCTGCAGTCGCTGGTCGAGGGGAACATGGAGGCGATGCTGGGGATTCGGTTCCTGGCGTCGGAGTACGAGACGGGGCGGCACCGGGGTCGGATCGATTCGCTGGGGCTGGACGAGACCGGGGCGCCGGTGATCGTGGAGTACAAGCGGACCCGGGACAAAGAGGTGGTGACGCAGGCGCTGTCGTATCTGGCGTGGCTGAACGACAGCCACGCCGAGCTCGAGGGCCTGGTGCGGGACCGGCTGGGGGCGGAGGCTGCGGGGTCGGTGGACTGGAGCCGTCCGCGGATCGTGTGCGTGGCGGGGGATTTCACGCCGCACACGGTGGTGGCGTTGGAGGTGATCCGGCAGCGGATCGATCTGGTGGCGTACCGGGTATTCGAGGACGTGGTCACCCTGCGACTGTTGGCCTCGTTCACCGGCCCGCCCGGCGCCCCGGTCGTCCCCCGTTCCTATGCCGTTCCTGGGCTGTCCGTCCCGGTGGAGGAAGTGTCGGCTTCCGGTGGGGGCAAGACGGTGCAGCAGTACCTGGACGCCTCACCTCAGGGGCTGAAGGATCTCTTCGGGGATTTGGAGGAGGTGTTGCTGGAGTCGGGTTCGGTGCAGCGGGAGACGCTCCAGCACTACATCGCGTACCGGCAGATCAAGAATGTGGCGTCGGTGAAGGTTCAGCCCCGGAAGCAGACCCTAGTGGTAGGGCTGAAGGTAGACCCGGACTCGGTGGAGCTGGTCGAGGGGTTCACCCGGGACGTCCGCGGCATCGGGTTCGTGGGGACGGGAGAACTGGAGGTGCGGATCAGATCCCGTGCCGACCTGGAGCGGGCCGGGGACCTGATCCGCCGGAGCGTCGAGGCGGGCTGAACCCGGCGCACACGCGTTGAGGGCGGTTGCTGTACCCCGGACCACCGGCTCGGCAACCGCCCTCTTCCTCTTTTCCGCCCCATCCCCGGGGGCGGGTCTTCTCACTGTTCTGGCCCGGCGAGGTCGACGTCGTCCCGGGTGAGGACAGCCTCGCGCAGCCGCTGTTCGGCGATCTGGGCGTAGTGGTCGGACAGCTCGATTCCGATGAAGTTCCGACTCTCGCGCAGCGCGGCCACGCCGGTGGTGCCGGAGCCGGTGAAGGGGTCGAGCACCGTACCACCGGGGCGGGCGACCTGGACGAGCTGGCGCATCACCTCGACGGGCTTCTGGGTGATGTGGACGCGGTCCTTGCGGGGCTGGGAGGCGACGTAGTGGCCGGGGAGGTAGAGGTCGCGGGTCTTGTCGAGGGTGCCCTTGACGCCCCAGAGGATGAACTCGGAGTCCTGCTTCGGCCCTCCCTTACGGGGGCGGGAGGCGGGCTTGATCCAGGGAATGGTGCCGGACCAGGTCCAGCCCGCCATCTGCAGCGCGTCCGACGTCGTCGGTTCCTGCCGCCAGTCCGTGAACACCATCACCACCGCGTGCTCGCGGGCCGCCCGGTAGGACTCGGTCAGCAGGTCCGTCAGCCACGCCCGGTACGAGCGCTGGTCGCGGTTCTCGCCGGGGAAGTTCGCCAGGTCGTGCCCGGCGTCCCCGCTCGTGTACTTGGCGCGGGCCGTGCGGGCGGTGCGCTCCGAGGACGTCCGCCCGCCGGAGTTGTACGGCGGGTCGGTGATCACGGCGTCGACGGATTCGTCGGGCAGGGTCTTCAGGACGGTGAGCGCGTCGCCTCGGTGCAGGGTGAACGGCACGACGGAGTCTCCTTCGGAAAGACGACTGAGGGCCCGGCCGCAGGGGAGCGGAAACGGGCGCGGGTCCGCTCGGGAACCCCGTAGGGGGTGAACGGTCGGGGTGGAGGTTAGCCGTCTTTTCCGGCCGCTCCCAATGGCATAGTCCAGGGTTCGCGAGGTCGTTTGGTGCGGCCGGATTTCCTTCCTACAGTCCCGTCGTGTTCGCCGCGCCGGGCCCTGCCCAGAGGGTGGTTGAGCTGTGCTGTTGCGTGCTGCCCCGTCCAGCGGACGAGGTAGCCGGGCCATCGCGATAGGGGCTTTTCTGTGTGGTCGGTGAGATTACGAGGGCGGCTTGCTGCCGCCCTTCGTGTCGCGGTGGTGTCCGGGAGTTAGCCGCTCCCGGACACCGGTCCGCTCTTCTCCTCTTTTTCTGACCCGCCCGCATTCCGGTGGCCTTTTCGACGAGAACGCCGGGACCTGGGCGGCCTACACGCAAGGAGCCGTCGATGCGGCATGCCCAGATACGCCCCGCCCCTGGTTCGGCGGGGCGGTTGTGAAGAAGGTCGCGGTGATCGCGGGTGGGGTCGCGCTGGCTCCGCTGCTGCTGATCGTCCCGGTCACCGTGGCGCTGGCGGGTTCGAGCGGCGCCGAGGTCTCCTGCGGCGCGGACGCACAGGCTGTGGATACCGAGACGGTGTCCGAGCAGGTGGAGTCGATCCTGAACGGCGGCGACGGGGGCGGCGTTTCGGTGCCGGGCCTGACCAGCCCGACGGAGCAGATCCCGCACGCGCGGACGATCCAGGCCACCGGCGTGGCGATGAAGGTCCCGGTCCGCGGGCAGATCGTCGCTCTGGCCACCGCGCTCCAGGAGTCGGGCCTGCGGAACCTGGACTACGGGGACCGGGACTCGCTCGGGCTGTTCCAGCAGCGTCCGTCGATGGGCTGGGGCACCGCCGCGCAGATCCGGGACCCGGTGTACGCCTCGACCCGCTTCTACGAGGGGCTGCTCAAGGTCTCGGGCTGGGAGTCGATGACCGTCACCCAGGCCGCCCAGGCTGTCCAGTTGAGCGGGTTCCCCGACGCGTACGCGAAGTGGGAGCCGTTGGCCACCGCGCTCCAGAAGGCCCTCGCCCCCTCCCTCACCGAGGCCGACAGCGACACAGGCACGGTGGACGTCGCGGCCCCGCCTGCGGGGTGTGAGACCGGTGGTGGGGGTGGTGGCGGGGACGGTTCCGGGTTCGGGCCGATCCCGGCGGGGGCTCTGCCCGAGGGGTACGAGATCCCGAAGGACGCGCCCAAGCCGGTCCGGACCGCGATCCGCTGGGGTCTCGGCGCCCTGGGCACCCCGTATCAGTGGGGCGGGTGGTGTTCCGCGCCGCGCGGGCAGGACCCGATGGGGCGGTGCGACTGCTCGTCGTTGATGCAGGCGTCCTACCGGGCGGGCGGCATCGGGCTGTCCCGCACCACCTACACGCAGGTGGCCGAGGGCAAGCCGGTCGCCGTCGACTCCCTCAAACCGGGTGACCTGCTGTTCACGCGGGGCACGGCGGCCCGCCCGGAGCACGTGGGGATGTTCATCGGCCAGGGGCTGATTCTGCACTCCCCCCGCACCGGTGACGTGGTCCGGATCGCCACGCTCGCCGACTGGCAGCCGGACGTCCTCGCCGTCCGCCGCATCCTCTGACCTCTCCCCTCAGTTCCCCCTTTTCCCTTCCTCTCGGGCATTCGTATGCCCTGAACAGGAGTTCCTCGTCATGAAGTCCAGCCAGACGGGCCTTGTCCTGGCCTACGACCCCGGTATCAAGCCCGCCGACGGCGGCCTGCCGGGCATGGACGTCCTCAAGGACGTCATCAGCTCGATCAACCTCTTCGGGATCATCGCGGTGGTCGGGGCGCTCGCGGTGTCCGCGCTGGTGTGGGCGTGGGGTCACCACTCGGGTGGTCACCAGGCCGAGGCTAACGGCAAGAAGGGCACCGTGGTCGCGGCCGGATGCGCTCTGCTGCTGGGCGCGGCGAACGGCATCGTCAGCTTCTTCTCCGCGATGGGTACCCAGGTCAACTGATGCCCAGGCACGAGAAGGAACGTTCCCCCCATCGCGGCCCCTGGCCTTCGAGGCGTTCTCTGGCGCCGGGCGCGGGGGCGTCGGTGCTGCACCGGTCCCTGATCGTGGCGGTGGTGCTGGCGCTGTTGACCGCTGTGGCCGGTCTGGTCGCCTACCTCACCCGTGAGGAGGTCCCGGCCCCTGCCGCCGGTTCCGTGCCCGAGACCCGGCAGTCGGCCCCCGCTGTCCCCTCCCCTTCCGTCCCGGCTCCGAAAGGGCGCGCGGTGGCGGCGCCCGTGAAGACCGGTGATCCGGTGGTGTTCGCCAAGGCCGCCGCGAAGGTCCTGTGGTCCTACGACACCCGCCGTCTCTCGCAGGTTGAGCATGTCGCCGGGCTCAAGCGGTGGATGACGGCGGAGAAGCGATACGCGGACTGGGCGTCCGTGGCGGATCAAGTGCCGGACCGGGTGTTGTGGTCGCGGCTGCGGGACAACGCGCAGTACGCGACCGCGACGGTCGGCGAGGGGCACTTCCCGCAGGCGTTCAAGACCGCGCTGGCCGCCGATCCCGGGGCGATCACCGAGGCGTACGTGTACGCGGTGACGGTGACCGGGCGGCAGTCGATCGTCTGGACCGGCGTCGATGCCGGTTCCGGGGCCGAGCCCCGTTCCGCGACGCTCGCCGTCCAGTGCCGCCCCGACCGGGCGTGCGCTCTCGCGGCCGTACTGCCCACCCCCGCCCCGTGATCGGGCCCGAACGAGAGGAGGTGCCCTGTGCCCTCAGCATGTGATCTGCCCCTGATGGACACCGTCTGCGCCACCGTCGAGGGCGTGGTCGGCGCGACCGGCGAACTCGTCACCGACGGCATCGGAGCCTGGATCGCCAAGTCCATGGGCGAGATGGCCCAGGCCGCCGCCGACCTCGCCGCCCAGGCCGTGGACAAGACCACCGCCGTCAACCTGAACGCCGGGTGGTTCCGCGAGAACTACGAACTCCTGCTGCCGATCGGCCTGGTGCTGATCGTGGGGACGTTCTGTCTCCAGCTGATCCGGGCGGCGTGGCGGCGGGACGAACGCGCGCTGTTCCAGGCCGTGACCGGCACCGTCGCCGGGGTGTTCTTCGCGTTCGCGGCCATCGCGTGCACCACCGTCGCGCTGACCGTGGTGGACGCCTTGTCCGCCGGGTTGTTCAAGGCGGCGAACGCGTCGGTCGACGACGCGGTGCGCCGCCTGGTCAAGGTCAGCGGCTACGGCGCGATGTACGGGCTCGGCTGGGCTGTCCCCTCGATCGTCGCCTTCGGTGCGACCGTCGGCGCGTTCCTGTACTGGGCGGTGATGGTCGCCCGGAAGGTCGGCATCCTGATCCTCGTCACGCTGGCGGTGTTCGCGGGTGCCGGTGGCGGCTGGGAGGTCGCCCGCAGGTGGCGGCGCGGCTGGATCGAGGCCACCAGCGCCCTCGTGGTCTCCAAGCTGCTGATGACGATCGTGTTCCTCCTCGGCGTCTCCGCGATCGGCAAGACCGACCCCTCGGACGGGCTGAGCGCGTTGTCGGACGCCATGGCCGGGATCGTGATCATGGCCCTGGTGCTGTTGTGCCCGTACGCCACCTATCGCTTCGTGCACTGGGCGGCCGAGGGCGGCGGGCAGGACGATCTGCACCGCAGCGGCGTGGCCGGAGTCGCGGTCGCGGCCGGGGCGGCGAAGACCGCGGGCCAGCTCGCCATGCAGGCCGGAACCGGTACCCCCGCCCCGCAGGGCCCGGCGAAGGTCCCCGGCCAGGGAGCTGGGGGTGTCGCCGCCGGGATCAACCCCGCCGGAAGCAGCAACGCCTCCCCCGAGGGGATCTCCGGGGGCGAGCCGAAGACCACGTTCCGGTTCGGCGAGGACCCCAACGCCACCGGCGACAAGGGCCAGCCCCTCATCCGCCGACCCCGCACCGACGGCGACCGAGGTCAACCACTCATTCAACGACCCGGCGGTGGCACCACCGGCAACGAATCGACCGCGCCAACCAGCGGGGCGGCCGGGGCCGCGACCGAAGTGACCGGCACCACCGGCTCGTCCGGTGCAGCAACCCCACCCGCCTCCCGACCGGCTGCCCCAGGGTCCGTGTCCTCCGGCCCGAGTGGGACGGCCACCGTCGCGGGTCCGGCACCCGCCGGGGCACCGACCAGCCCGCCCCCGGTGATCGAGGCGATGACCGGCCCGCCAGCCGCACCCCGGCCTCCGGCTCCCCCAGGGGCGAGCCCACAAGGCGGGACACCCCAGGCCCGGTGGGTCTACCCGAAGCCGCCCACCAGCACGGACCGGCTCTGACCGGCTGACCGGCACCTCCTGGGGGCGGGCCACGCGGCCTGCCCCCAGGGGCCCCTCTTCCCCTTCTTCCTTCTCTCTGGACGGCTCCACCCATGCGCCCTGACACCTCCGCCACGCCGGCCACGGTGAAGTTCCCGCATCGCTCCCGCCGGGGCGTTCTCCTCGGCCTCACCGCGCCGCAGCTCGCCGCTGTCGCCCTGACCGGCCTGCTCCTCCTCGCCGTCCTCATGGCGTCCGGTGTCCCCGGCGCCCTGAAGCTGACCCCACTGTGGGCGCTCGTCCTGACCGCCGTCTTCGTCCGCCACCGGGGCCGGTCGCTCGCCGACTGGGCCCCGATCGCCCTGCGGTACGCGTCCCGCCGGGCCAAGGGCCAGCTCGTGTGGCTGACCCGCCCCTCCACCCGGCCCCGCCGCGAGGGCCTGCTCCACCTCCCCGGCACCGCCGCCTCCCTCCGCGTCGTCACCTCCCCCGACCGGCGCACCGGTGCCGTCCACGACCCCCACCAGGGCACCCTGACCGCCGTCGTCCGGGTCGCCTCACGGGCGTTCGCGCTGCTGGACCCCGTGGCGCAGAACCACAACGTCGCCGGGTGGGGCCGGACCCTGGCCGCGCTGTCCCGTACCGGGCACATCGCCCGCGTCCAGGTGCTGGAGCGGACGGTGCCGGACTCCGGTGACGCGCTCCACCGGTACTGGACCGAGCACGGGAACCCGGCTGCCCACCTCGCCGGGCCCGTCTACACCGACCTCCTCGCCGCCGCCGGACCGGCCGCCGCCCCTCACGAGAGCTACGTCGCCATCGCCCTGGACCTGAAGGCGGCCCGGCGTCTGGTCAACCAGGCGGGTGGTGGACTGACCGGTGCGTTCGCAGTGCTCACCCAGCTCACGGGAACGTTCGACCAGTCCGTGCGGAACGCCGGTCTCACCCCGGGCGGATGGCTGACCGCGGGCGAGATCGCCGCCGTGATCCGGACCGCGTACGACCCGAAGGCCAGCGCCGCTCTCGACCAGTGGTCGGACTCCGACCGGCCGCAGGCCGACCCCGTCGCCGCTGGGCCGGTGGTTCTGGTGGAGAAGGCTGACCGGATCGAGACCGACTCGGCCCACCACGCCACGTTCTGGATCGAGAACTGGCCCCGGATCGAAACGTCGCCGGGCTTCCTGCACCAGCTCCTGTTCACCTCCGGCGTCCGGCGCACCCTCTCCCTCACCTACGCGCCGAAGGGTCTGGACGCGGCGCTCAAGGACGTGCAGCGCAAGAAGGCCACGGTCATCGCGGACGCGGCGGAGCGGCAGCGCAAGGGCCAGGTCGACTCCGAGGAGGACAACGTCGAGTACGCGGACATCAAGAAGCGTGAGCGGGAGCTGATCGCCGGGCACGCCGATGTCGCCCTCACGGGGCTGGTGACCGTCTCGGCGGACACCCCCGAGCAGCTCAACGCGGCGTGTGCGGCGATCGAGACGGCGGCCGTGGCGGCGTTGGTTGATCTGCGTCCGCTGGCGTGGCAGCAGGCCGAGGCGTTCACCAACGCCGCCCTGCCCCTCGCCCGCCCGTGACCGGGGGACGCAGAAGCCGATGCCGACCGACCTGGCGTTCGCCACCGAGGCCCTGGACTTCCACCGGGCGATCACCGTCCCCGACGGCCCGTTCGCCGCCACCCGCCCGGAGCTGGACGCTCTCCACCAGCACTGCCTGGCCCTCTACGCCCTCCTTGACGCCCACACCACCCGCACCTCCCCTATCGACCGGGCCGGGGGCGAGGCACTGAAGGCGGCGCGGGTGCGGTTGTGGCAGGCGGCCGAGCATCTGCACGCCGCCTGGCACAGCGCCCCCGCCACCGACGCCGACCGGCTGTCGACCGCTTCCGGCTGCCGCCCCCGGCTGCCCGTGTGCGGGCGGCACATGCGGATGTCCGTCCGGGTCCGCCGTACCCACACCCCCGCCGAACTCCGGGCCCCCTTCACCAGCCCCCACCACCTCTGACCGACCGGAGCCACCTGTGTCTGTTCGTACCCGGGCTTCTGCCAGCCCGCTGTTCACCCCCCACCGCGCCGACCGCCGCACCAACCGGCGGGCGAAGGAGGAGTTCACCGCCGCGCAGGCCAAGGCCCGCCAAGTCGCCCGCACCGACACTCCTCGTGCGGTCGCCGGCCCCGACCCGGAGCTGCAGCCGACCTACCCCGCGACCGGGCGACCGGGTCCGGCGTCCGCCCGGGGCGGACGGCTCCGTCTCCCGGCCCACAGGATGACTACCGCCGTCGCCAGCGGCGCGTACCCGTTCCTCGCCGAGGGCGGTCTCGGGGCCCAGGGCATCTACGTCGGCCAGGACGTCCACGCCGAAGCCAGCTTCTGCTACGACCCGTTCGCGCT
Organism: Streptomyces sp. NPDC002490; assembly: GCF_040296045.1. Classification (NCBI taxonomy): domain Bacteria; kingdom Bacillati; phylum Actinomycetota; class Actinomycetes; order Kitasatosporales; family Streptomycetaceae; genus Streptomyces; species Streptomyces sp. NPDC002490. Next base: position 97,685 of record NZ_JBEOWM010000005.1, read on the forward strand.
CTACGGGCGGCTGGAGGGGTTCACCAACCCGAACATCCTGCTCGCCGGGGTCATCGGTATGGGGAAGTCCGCCCTCGCCAAAAGCCTGGCACTGCGGGCGACCGCCTTCGGATACCGCGTCTACGTCCCCTGCGATCCGAAGGGCGAGTGGACGGTCGTCGCCCGGGAGTTGGGCGGGCAGACCATCGCGCTGGGGCCGGGTCTGCCCGGCCGGTTGAACCCGTTGGACGCGCCGGAGAAGCCGTACGGGATCGACGACGAGGACTGGACCACCGAGGTCCGCAAGCGCCGCCTGCTCCTCCTCGGCTCCCTGGCCAAGACCGTGCTCCGTCGCGAGCTGCACCCGATGGAGCACACCGCACTGGATATCGCGCTTGACCAGGTCGTCACCTACACGGAAGCGACAGGGACGACTCCGCTGCTCGGCGACGTCGCCTACGTCCTCGGCTCACCCCAGCACCTCGACGCCGCGACCGGAGAGTCCTCGGGGCGGCTCGGGCAAGCCGCTGAGGACCTCGCCCACGCCCTCCGCCGCATGATCCACGGTGATCTCGGCGGCATGTTCGACGCGCCGTCGACCGTACGGTTCGACCCGGCGGCGCCGATGCTGTCGATCGACCTGTCCCGGCTCGGCGGTACTGGCGACGACACGGGGCTGGTCCTCGCCATGACGTGCGCCAGCGCGTGGATGGAGGCGGCGATCTCCGACCCGACCGCCGGGCGACGGTGGGTGATCTACGACGAGGCGTGGCGGGTAATGCGGCACGTCGCCCTGCTGGAGCGGATGCAGTCCCAGTGGAAGCTGTCCCGGGGCCTGGGCATCGCCAACATGATGGTCATCCACAGGCTGTCCGATCTGCTGACTGCGGGCGAGGCCGGCTCCCGGGGCCGCGCCCTCGCAGAGGGCCTCCTCACGGACTGCTCGACGCGGATCATCTACCGGCAGGAGGCCGACCAGCTCGCCTCCGCCGCCGCCCTCCTCGGCCTCACCGGCGTCGAGACCCAGGCCGTCGCCGCCCTCACCAAGGGACGCGGCCTCTGGAAAGTCGCAGGCCGGAGCTTCATCACCCAGCATCTGCTCCACCCGGCCGAGCGGACATTGTTCGACACGGACGCCCGGATGGTCGCCTGACCTGCTTCAAGCTCTGCGGGAGATGCTCGGTATCGGTCCGCACTCGTCCACGAGGAGTGGATCGCCGTCGAAACGCTTTGGTTCCCGACCGCCTAGATCAACGAGGTCCAGGCAGGGCTCCGGTCTGGATCGACGAGCGTCCATCCTGGTCGAGGTGCCCACATGGTGCGGGCCGAACTCAGCGGCACTCAAAGTGGCAGAGGTGAGAACAGTGCTGATTGTCGGTCGCAGCGTCTAGGGTCCGACGTATGTCCGCCTCAACTGCTTGGCCCGACTCCGAGACACCTCTGACACCGGTGTATCCCTTCAACACACCAGGAACTCCGATCACCCTCTATGACGGCCCCGTGGGTGGGGCGGCAGGGTCTATAGCGAACGGAGTAGTCCAGTACAACTGTTCCCCGAGGCCACGCATCTCTTGGAGGCTGTCTACTGAGGAGCGCAGCCTCGCCCCCCTGGACAGAACTGAACTGCTTCTTCTTGCGCGCGGCATCGAGCTGCCAATTTATAGCTTGGATGCCGTCAGCGGCTCCTCCAACGGTACTTCCTATGGGAATCCTGCCGCTCCACTCAGCCGAGTCGTGGCCCATTGGTTCAATTTGCCTCGATGGCGTGGATCTGACCACCTGATAGACCACGCCGCCGACGGAACCCCACAACTTGTGTCTGCGGGGCGGAGTGTCTACCAGGCGGACGGATGGAAAATTACGCTAGACGTTCGCGCCGATCACGAGGATGTTTTCTCGGACACACGTCAGGCCGATGTCCACGTCATGACACACGTGATGGAAATTCGCCGGATGGACAGCACCTCGTTCACAGCCACTGAGGTCAAGCCTGTTCTCAAGGCTCTGCACCTTGGGCTGTCTTTTGCTCTGGGCCGATGGGTCGCCCCGGCCCTACCTGTGGGGCAAAACGACCAGGATGATGTCGTATGGGGCGAGTGGAGGCCGATGCTCTGCGACCCAGCACGCAGGATCAGTTCAGGTTGGTGGCACCCCGAAGACCAAGCGTCCCTAGCAGACTTGCTGGATTGCCTCCTGCCCTCCTTTCGCGACCCCAATAAAGGGAAGGCGCTTCGCCTGCAGACGCAGTACGCGATTACTGCCATAGCCGACCGCGGGTTCGTCGAACAGCGGATCATGAGCGGAGCTGCAGGACTAGAGCATGTGCTGTGGCAGTACCTGGTACTCGGCGGTCAGCTCACAGAAGCCGAGTACAAGTCTCGGGCATGGCCAGCGCATAGAAAGCTACGCACGGTCTTGACGGACGCCGCAATCGATCTGCGAGTGCAAACGGACCATTTTCCAGCGGCTTCATCCTTCGCAGCTAGCCAAGAGGTAAGCGGCGAGCGGCTGGCGGACGGCGCCGACGTCGTCACACGAGTACGTAACCGCCTCGTTCATCCAAAAGAGGCGCAAGAGCCTGTTTACCAGATCAAGGGTCTCGTAACTGAGACCTGGCTTCTCACCCGCCACTATCTGACACTGCTGGTGCTCCACTCGATCGGCTACCGAGGCCGCTACCAAGACCTGTCCAGGACCAACAGGTGGGTCGGCGAGACCGAGCCCGTCCCGTGGGCTGAAACTCACCGCATGGCAGGCGAGTAATCCGACCACCACTGGCGGAGATGACACCTCGTTACCACGCTTCAGCCAACCACTCGTGACAACGTCACTCTCGCTGACATCGCCGCTATGAGGCGCACTTAGGTGGCTGTGCCGATCACAAGGCTCCAGCTACGCAGTGAAGAGTGCAGTACTGCCATGCCGAGGTCTGAGACATTCAGTGCGGTTAACGGCCACCGGGCCATCGCACCGCGCGGGGTACGGCAGCGAGTCGCGACCCCAGGATCAGACGACCTCGCCTCCTCTTCTAACCCGGAACCCCCGGCCACACCAAATCGCCTCCCTTGTCTGATCATCGGGCTCCCGTGCCGGGTCCGGTCGGTCCAGGAAGTCGTCCCGAGGAGTGGGTGCTGGTGTTGCAGTTGGAGCCCGATGTCGCCTTCGGCGCTCATCCGGAGTTCGGTGTGGTGGCGGAGACGGCGGACGAACGGCCGTTTCTCGCCGAGGTCTTGCGCAGTCACCGGTTCGCCTACAGCGACCGCGTGCGGCTGTGGCAGCTCCCGCCCGGCACGCGGTTCAACACGGCTCTGTGGATGGTGGCTTCGGCGTCGAGGGAGTTCCAGGGCGCGGGGTTGGCGGTGCTGACCGATCCGAGGGTCATGATCCCACCGGCGGTCCCGGCCAAGGCCGGGGCGCGGGTGCGGGAGGCGGTGCCGGGGTTGTCACTGACCGCGGTGAGCGCCGAGTTGTCCGGGCTGGGGCGGGCGGCGGATGTCGCCGACGCGCTCGATCCAGTCCTGGACGAGGACCACGGGGTCTTCACCGGGCTGGAGGGTGTCTTCGCCTCGGCGGCGTCGTGGTGCGAGCGGCTCGGTACGGAGCACGGTCGGGAGCTGGCCGGGGAGTTGCGGTCCGGTGTGCACCAGGTGGTGACGTTGGGCGAGCGGCTCTTGGAGGTCCAGCTCGCGCTCTCGGTGATGCCGGACACCGCCCGGGAGAACGCACCGGCCCCGGTGCGGGAGCGGTCTGCGGTGCCGGATGTTTCTGACACCGCCCGTGCCCGTTCCGCGGTCGCCCTCGGCGAGGACCTCGGCGACGCCATCACCGAACTGAGGGTCCTCGGTGAGGCGGAACCGACCGCCCCAGATAGCGGTCAGGGGCTGGGGTTTCAGGAGGCCGCTCTCGCCCAGTCTCCCTCCCTCACCGGCCGGACCGTCGCCTCCTCGCCCACCATCCCGGCAGCCTGGGCGGCGCCCGCCGTCCCGGAGCAGCGCCGGGCTCGGTGAGCACCGGTGTCGTCCCGCTGAGAGGCTCTCGCAGGTCCTTCCCCACTGCACCGGCCGGAGCGCTACGGCCACCGCTGTCGTGTCCACCTGCGCCCCGCCGTTTCGGAGCCGGTCGCACTCGTGGCGGTCCGTCCGCCCGCCTCCGCTTCCCGCCGCTGTTGAAGGAGTCCGCCGTGTTCATGACCGCCAGAGCCCAGGGCCGTCCCCGTTCCCTCGTCCGCTCCGCTCCACCGCCCGGGATTGCTCTGTGTCTTCTTCCCGCTCGCCCTCGGCCACCACCGGGACCGACTTCCTTCTCTATCTGATGCTCGGCGCCGCTGCGCTGGGGATGGGGGCCGGGTCTCTGGCCTGGCTGTTCGGCAACCTCTCCAACCTCCTCGTCGGCACCGGGGCCTGGGTCCCCTACGATCCCGCCGCCGCTCTGCTCCGTCCCGAGGAGGTGTGGCCAGGTCTGCCTGCGGCGGCGATCGTCGCCGGGTGCCAAGTCCTTCCCGTCCTCGCCTTGTTCTCCAGCGGGTTTGTCGGGGTGCGGCTCTGGCTGCGATGGCGCGGTGGCTCAAGTGGTCTGGCCACCGCCCGTGACCTGTCGGTGCTGGTGCCGAGGGAGAGTGCGGCGAAGGCGATCGGGCTCCGGTCGAGCCTCAAGGGGACGCGTCCGAAGGACGTGGCGCCGGACGACCGGGGTGTCCTGCTGGGGACGTTGAAGCCGGGGCGGGCGGAGGTGCGGTCGTCGTGGGAGGACGTGCTGCTGGCGATCATGGCTCCGCGTTCCGGGAAGACGTCCGGTCTGGCGATCCCGGCGATCCTGCGGGCTCCGGGTCCGGTGCTGCTGACGTCGAACAAGGCTGCGAACGACGCGTTCACCGCCACCGTCACCGCGCGAGCTGAGGTGGGGACGGTGTGGACGCTGGACCCGCAGCAGATCGCCCACGCCCCTCGGGAGATGTGGTGGGACATCCTCGCCGACGCCCACGACCTCGCCGGGGCGCGGCGGCTCGCCGGGCACTTCGTCACCGCCTCGGTGGACGAATCCAGTGCGGGGGACTTCTGGTCGACGGCCGCCGCGAACACCCTCACGGCGTTGTTCCTGGCGGCGGCGAACGATGGGCGGCCGATCACCGACGTCCTGGCATGGCTGGCCTCCCCGGCGGACCGTACGCCGGTCGATCTGCTGTACGACGCGGGGCTGGACGCGGTCGCCGCCCAGCTCCAGGGCACCGTGGCGGGCGCCGTCGAAACCCGCGACGGGATCTACGAGACCGCCCGGCAGTACGCGAGCTGCCTCCTCGACCCGGAGATCGCCGCCTGGGTCACCCCGCCCCACCGGATGGAGAAGATCGCCGAGTTCCGGCCCGAACCGTTCGCCACCAGCAAGGACACCCTGTTCCTGCTGTCGAAGGACGGCGGCGGGAGCGCCAGCGCGATCATCGCGGCGGCGGCCGACGCGGTGATGCGGGCGGCCGTCGTCCAGGCCGAACGCGACGGCGGACGGCTCGACGCCCCGCTCCTCGCGATCCTGGATGAGGCCGCGAACGTGTGCAAGATCCAGGATCTCCCGGACCTGTACTCCCACTTGGGGTCCCGGGGTGTTATCCCGGTGACGATCCTCCAGTCCTACCGGCAGGGGGTGCGGGTGTGGGGTGAGAGCGGGATGGACGCCCTGTGGTCCGCTGCGACGGTCAAGCTGATCGGCTCGGGTATCGATGACGCCGACTTCGCCGACAAGCTGAGCCGCCTCGTCGGTGACCACGATGTCCGCACCGTGTCGGTCTCCACGAGCGAGTCGGGCAAGTCGACGTCGGTGTCGATGCGGCAGGAGCGAGTCCTGCCCGCCGACGCGATCCGCGCGCTCCCGAAAGGCTCAGCGCTGCTGCTGGCCACCGGCATCCGCCCCGCGCTCCTCGACTTGAAGCCCTGGTACAAGGAGCCGGACGCCGCCCGCCACGGTGCCGCGTCCGCAACGGCGACGGCCGCGATCACCGAACGCGCCCTCGCCAAGACCCTCGGCCGCGACGGCTTCGGACCCGCCACGTGATCGCTCCGCATGTCTCTTGCCAGCGCAGACGGACACCGCGCCCGCCTCCCCGTTCCGTCTCGCACCTCCCGGAGCCCTCTATGTCGTCCTCTCCACCCGCGCTGTCCCGTTTGCTCGGTGACGCCCCGGTCGTCCGCCGCAGCGGCGAGTGGTGGCTCACCACCCCTGCCCTCCCGGTCCGGCTCGACGACCCCGCGTTCACGGTCGGCCTGGACCGGTTCGCTGCCGATTTCGCTGATGCCCAGCAGGCCGTCGCCGCGCTCCGCTCCCGCCGGAGCCCGGCGTGACCCCCCTCGACCGCGCCGAACAGGCCGTGATCGGCGCGGTGTTCCTCGACCCCTCCCAGCTCGACCATTTCGGGTCGTGGCTGCGGCCCGAGCACTTCTACCGGCCCGCCCACCAGGCCCTCTACGCCTCCGTCCTCGCCCTGCGCGAGCGCGCCCACCCCGGGAGCACTGCGGCGGTGGGGGCGGTCCCGGTGTCCTGGGTGGCGGACGCGGTCACCGAGGCTGGCACCCGCATCCGGGGCGTCACCGCGCCGTACGCGCACCAGCTCGTCGCCGCCTGCCCCCGGCCGGAGCACGCGGTGGTGTACGGGCGGATGGTGCTGGAGGGCGCCATCCACCGCACCGTCGCCGAGCACGCCGTCCGCCTCCACCAGGCCGCCCGCGCCGACACCGTCCGCAGCGGCACCGAGGAGACCCTCCTCCGGGCGGATGCTCTCGCCCGGGTGCTGGCTGACCTCGCCCGCCGCTGGGGTGTCGACGCCCGCCCCGTTCCACCCCCGGCCGGTCCCGAACTCGTCGTTCAGACCCCGGCGGTGGACGAGGATCTGCACGCGGACGAGGAGTTCCTGCTGGCCTGCCTGGCCGCCCGCCCGGACCAGCTCGGCGTGGTCGTCGGCTGGCTCCGTCCCGAGGACTTCGCCGACCTCGGGCACCAGCAGCTCTACCGGGCCCTCGGTGCCCTGCACCACCGGGGCGAACCTGTCGACCAGCTCACGGTGCTGTGGGAGGTCCAACGGCGCGGCGCCCTCAACGACTGCGCCCTGGACGCCGAGCGGGTCGTACGGGTGCTCGACCCGCTGGGGGTCGCCGGGTCGGCCGAATTCTTCGGCGAACGGGTCGTCGGTGCCGCCCTGGTGCGGACGGCGTTCGAGTCCGCGCAGCGCGTCCGGGTCCTGGCCGAGGACGCGGCGGTTCCCGCCGGGCGGCTGATCGGGCACGCCCTGCACGCCCTCGGCCCGCTGGACGAGGTCCGCCGCCGCTGGCACACCGCCCGCACCGGACCCACGCCCGAGAAGCCGCAGCCGCCCGGACCCGATCGGGGGTCTCCGGGACGGGCGGAGGCTGCCCGCGCCCGTAGCCGCCCCCACCGCGCCGCGCCGTCCCCGGCTGCCGCCGCTATTACTGCTGTTCCCTCCCGTACGCCCCGACGGAGCCCCGCATGACGAACCACCTCGCCGGTCGTGCCTGGCTGGAGCAGGACGAGCTGTACGCGGTTGCCCGCGAGTCCGATGCACTCGGCCGGGCCATCGTCGTCCCCTCGTCGCCTGCCGAGCTGCCCGACCTGGTCACCGCGTCCCAGCAGCTCCGTGCCCTGAGCGGGCTGGTCAACGACCTGGCCGACGAGGTCCAGTCACGGGCCTCGGACAACGACCCCGGGCTCGCTCTCGGGCCGGTCATCTCCGGGTACACGGCGGCGGCCGTCCACGCGGGCCGGGCCCTGGCGCACTTCACCGAGGCGTACCAGCGGCTCGGCTACCTCCACCGCCCTGCCCAGGCCCCGGGCAGCGGCGGGGGCCTGCGGCATGCCAGTCAGGCCGAGTTCCGCTCGATCCAGGATGGGTTGGGGCGCGTTCACGACAGCCTGGACGGCGTGGGCCGGGAGCTGCGGGGCTGTGCGGACGGGATCGATACCACGCCGCTTCGAGTGCTCGCCGCGCTCCACCGCTCCGTCCCGGCGAACTCGATCTACCGCACCCCGCCTCCGCAGACCCCGGCGCCCCGGCTCCCGAATCCCCCGGAGCCCCGCCGTGGCCGCTGAACCACCCGCCTCGGGCGGGCGCCTGATCGGGAGCCTGTGCTCCGGATACGGGGGCCTGGACCTGAGTGTCCAGTCGGTACTCGGTGGACGGATGGCCTGGCACGCCGATACCGACCCGGGCGCCTCGCGGATTCTGGCCCGGCACTGGCCGAGTGTGCCGAACCTCGGCGACATCTCGACGGTGGACTGGGCAACGGTTCCGGAGGTGTGCGTCCTGACGGCCGGTTTCCCCTGTCAAAGACGTCTCGGTCGCCGGTCGCCGGGCCGGGCTGCCCGCGGGCACCCGTCCGGTCTGTGGCACCACGTCGCCCGCGCCATCGAGGTCCTTCAACCGTGTCTGGTGGTGATCGAGAATGTCCGGGGGCTCCTCAACGGCCTCGGTACTGGTGGGCTCGCGTATTCAACTGTCGCCAGTTCTCCGCGGTGATCAGCCCGACGGTGACTGACGGTTGATCTCCGGAGACTGCCGTAGCCTTGCGCCATGAACCAGCAGGAGCGTGAAACCTATCTGGCAGCCCGGGCGGAGTTCGCGACGAAGCGTCGGGAACTCGATGAGGTTTGGCCGATTGACCAGACCGAGGAAGAGCTGACCGACAAGCAGTGGGCTGCCCTCGAAGAGGTCGAAAGGGCAGCGGTCGCGTTCACTGCTGCGCGCGACGCGTACTACGGCTGATCGCAGGGGGGCTGGAACGGCGGTTGGAACATCGGTACAGCGGTTACCGGTGAGAACGATCGTGGTCAGGGCCGGAGGGCGCTGGCGCGGTTCTCGTACTCGCGGCGGGCCTTGCGCTGGCCGGGATCGCTGCGGCGCCCTGGCCGCCGTCGAGCGGCTGGGAGTGGGTGAGGAGCTGGCGGTGTACGGCGGGGATGGCGCTGACGCGCAGGGTGTAGCCATGGCCGCGCCGTACGGTCGTCGGCGGCGCCCACCCTTCGCGCCCTTGGCCTCGACGGCGCGCAGCCCGTCTGTCGTCAAACGATCCTTTGACGACAGGGGGAGGGTGGCCCCGTCCCTTCATCCCCGAACCACAGTCAGGCTTTCGGTCCTGGCACCCCACCGATCATGGGGGTTCGGGCAGTGGGAGAAGGGGCCAGGGGACGTCTCCTTTGTTGTTCTCGTCCGGTCGCCGTGTGCAGGGCGCGGGGTCAGGGTGCGGGGTCGGGCATGATCGTCACCTTGTGCCTGATGAGTTCCGAGGTGAGGGCGGCGAGGTCCTGCGGCGTCAGGGGAGGCGCTGCCTTGCCGGGCTCGGGGTCGATGCCGTTGTCAAGCCAGAAGTTCTCGTGTCCGCCGGGTGTGATGAAGGTGAGGAGCCGGCCGGGCACGTCGCCGGTGTTGGTGAAGCCGTGGCGGTTTCCGCGGGGGACGAAGAGGAGGTCGCCGGGGCCGGCTTTGATGATCTCGTCGCCGTTGACGAAGTCGAAGTCGCCGGACAGGACGTAGAAGGTTTCCTCCTCGCGGCCGTGGGCGTGCGGGATCGCGCCGCCGCCGGGCGGGACAGAGGTCTCCAGCACGCCCAGGGTGCCGTCGGTCTGCGCCGAACTGATCTTGACGGTGGTGGTGTCGCCGATCATCCACTTGGTGACGCCTTCGTCGCTGCGGACGAAGATGCCGTCGCGGCGGGTCCAGCGGGGGTCGTTCTCTCCGGGGATGGCCAGGGTTTCGAACGTCATGACGGTCTTCCTTCTCTACGGTGCTGGTGGGTTCGGGTATGCGGGGGCTGTTGTCGGTGGGCCGGTCAGCGTGAGGCGAGGCGGAGGGCGAGGGTCGCCACGGCCGCGAGCAGGAGGACGGCCGAGGGCAGGATCTTCCAATCGCGGACCCGTAGGTGGGAGGCGATGGCGCTGGTGAAGTAGGCGATGAGGCCGAGGGCGGCGGCGATGCCGAGGGGTAGCCAGGCGAGGCCGATGAGGATTCCCGCGGCGCCGGCGATCTCCGCGGCCGCCAGCAGAGGGACGTGTCGCTTGGGGAATCCGACGTGTTCGAGCGTCCTCATCTGCTGGGGGTCGCGGGTGAGCTTGCCGTACGCGGAGAAGAGCAGGAGCAGGGCGAACAGGGTGGTGACGACAAGGGCGGCGATGAACATGAAAGGCTCCGGTAGAGGTGCGGGCGTCTTTTTGTGGGAGGGCCGTACCGGATGGCTGACGGTCGGCGGCCGGCGGCTTCGCGGGCCGCTGTTTGAGTCAGTCCTCGGGGAGGATCGTCACGTCCTGCGCGAGCAGTCCGTCGACGAGGGCGGTGTACCGATCGGGCCCCCAGGACGGTGACGTCTCGCCAGCGACGGGTTCGTCGCCGTTGTCGAGGAAGAACTGCTCGTGTCCGCCGGGGGTGTACATGAACAGGAGGATCGCGTCCTTGTCGCCCACGTTCTTGAACCGGTGGCGGGTGTGGCGCGGGACGAAGACGAAGTCCCCGCTGGTGACGGTGAAGGTCCTGGCGCCGAGGAGGAATTCCAGTTCGCCGTCGAGGAGGTAGAACGCCTCGTCCTCGTTGCCGTGGGCGTGGGCGACCGGTCCGCCGCCCGGCGGCACGACGGCCTTGGCGAAGCCCAGGGCGCCGCCCGTGTCGGCGGCGGTCGCCTTGATGGTGTAGGTGTCGCCGGCGAGCCAGCGCGCGGTGCCTTCGCCGCGGCGGACGTGGACGCCTGCCTCGCGCGTCCAGCGTGGGTCGCTCTTGTCGGGAACGGGGAAGGGGAAGCTCACTTTTCTCTCCTCGGTGTCGGACGGGCCTCGGCGTGGGGCCGGTGCGCTGTTCCGCTCCGGTGGCCGTTCAGGGCCGGGGGCGCAGGAGGCCGTCGGGGTCGTAGCGCTTCCAGAGGTCGGTGACGCGGGCGCCGGTCGCTGCGGGGTAGGCGCGGGCGAAGGTGGTCTCGTCGGGGGCGCTCTCGAAGTTCACGTAGGCGCCGTCGGTGTGCGGGGCGAGAGGGGCCCAGGCGGCGGCGAGTGCCCCGCGGTTGTCCGAGGGGAACGCCGAGCCGATGACGAGGGTGCTTTGGTGGCGGTGGGCGAAGGCCGTCGCCGAGGGGTTCGGGTCGTGGGTCGCGCCGCCGAGCGACCGCAGCTGGACCAGGACCGGCCGGGGGCCGGCCGAGGCGGTGACCAGGGCGCCGGCCGCGTCCGGGGTCATCTCGGTGAGCAGGCCGTTGGTGGTCGCGGACGGCATCTGCCCGGTGTTGGCGTGCAGGTGCTGGGTGGGCACCAGTGCCGTGTACGGGGCCACGTGGGCCTCCTGCGCCGTCACCTCGCCGATGTCGAGCAACGGTTGGACGGTGTCGCGGATGACGGCGGGGTTGTCCGAAGCGACGACCGCGGTGATGAACGCCGTGGTGCGGGTGCCCCGCGAGGCCAGCATCACGGCGCTCGACAGCTCGCGTGGAGCCTCCCGCATGGTCTCGGCCCAGCGCCGCAGCGTGTCCCCGGCCGGGTCCACGGCCGCGGCCAACTGCACGTAGCCGATGCCGCTCAGCTCCATGGCCTCGATCTCGAAGGCGACCGCGATCCCGGCTCCCGCGCCGGCACCGCGCATCACCCACAGCAACTCCGGCTCGTTGTGGGCGTCGGCGCGGACGAACGTGCCGTCGGGCAGGACGACCTCCGCGGCGCGGACGTGGTCGATGGTGAGCCCGTACCGCCGTACCAGCCAGCCGACGCCGCCCCCGGTGGCGATGCCGCCGACACCCACGTTCCCGTGGTCGCCCGAGCTGATGGCCAGGCCGTGCGGGGCGAGCGCGCGGGCGACTTGGGCCCAGCGGGCGCCGGCCTCGACGCGGACCAGGCGGGAGGCGCGGTCGACGACCTCGACCCGGTGCATCGCGCCCAGGTCGATGACGAGCCCCCCGTCGTTGGTGCCGCTGCCGGACAGTCCGTGCCCGCCGCTGCGGACCGCGACCCGCAGCCCCGTCTCCCGTGCGAGCCGCAGAGCTGCGGCTACGTCACCCGCGGACTCCGGCCTGACGACCGCGGCCGGACTGCCCACGGTGGTGTAGGTGGACCGCAGCGACCGGTAGCGCGCGTCGTCGGGAGTGACGACCTTCCCGGACAGCTCGGCCGGAACGGTGCCCAGCGTGGCCGTCATCGCCCGCTCCTATCCGCGTCGACCCGCTCGCGCACGGCGGGCACGACCTCGTCGGCGAAGAGCGCGAGCTGCCGCTCGGGATCTGCGGCCGGCCAGAAGACGAAGGTGTCGAAGCCGAGTTCCACGGTCCACCCGGTGAGGGTGTCCACCCACTGCCCCACGTCGCCCACCAGGCCGCGCCCGGTCCGGTGCGCGCCGAGCGAGCCGATCGCACCGGTCACGTTGTAGACGCGCCGCAGGTCCTTCGGGTCGCGCCCGGCTTCTACGGCCGCCTCGTCGATGATCCGCTGCTTGGACGGCACCTCCTTCGGCGGGACGTAGATGTTCAGCGGGGAGACCCAGCCGTCGGAGCCCCGGCCCACCAGCGCGAGCATCTTCGACTTCTGCGCTCCGAGCCAGACGCCGACGGGCTTCGGGGGGACCGGCCCGGCCTGGTAGCCGCCGATCGAGTGGTAGGGGCTGTCGAGCCGGACGGAGCCGCCGGCCAGGGCCGTGCGCAACAGGCCAAGGGACTCCTCGGCATAGGCCACCATGTCCTGCCCGCGCCGGGCCGGGCCGCCCATCGAGGCGATGGCGTCGGGGATGCCTCCGCCGCCGACACCCAGCTGGACGCGCCCGTCGGTGAGGACTCCCAGCGACGCGGCGGCCTTGGCGAACATCACCGGCAGCCGCAGCTGGAGGTCGGCGACGTCGGTGAGGAAGGAGATCCGGTCCGTGAGGGCGGACAGGTGGGAGATCAGGGTCCAGGCTTCGAGGTGGCCAGGCTGGTAGGGGTGGTCCTGGACGGCGAGGTATTCGAGCCCGGCGTCCTCGGCCTGGCGGGCCATGAGCCGGGTCAACGGCCAGGCGTCGGAGGAAGGTTCGAGGCTGACCCCGAAGGAGAGAGGACGTTCGTAGTCGGTCATGGCTCTACCGTCCTCCCGATCGCCCCGAAGACGAAACGATGAGTAAGGTGCTAATCTTTCGTAAGTGGATGCGATTCATGACGACACCTGCCCGAGCTTCGAGGGCACCCTCGAACTGATCGGACGCCGCTGGACCGGCTCGGTCCTCCAGGCCGCCGCCCAGGGCGCCCGCCGCTTCGGCGAGTACCGTGCCCTGATCACCGGCGTCTCCGACCGGCTGCTCTCCCAGCGACTGAAAGAACTGGAGACGGCGGGCCTCGTAGAGCGCACCGTCATCCCCACCACACCGGTCCAGATCCGCTACCGGCTGACCCCGGACGGCCAAGACCTGGTAGACGCCCTGCGGCCACTCGCGGAATGGAACATGCGACGAGGCGCCCGCACTCGGGGAACAGGACGGACCCCGGCGGCATGACCCCGAGGGAACACCCCCGAGCCCGTCTACTCCTCGTCGCCCTCGTCGAGCCCGGCCGCGTCCGGATCGCGCAGCGGCCGCCGGCGGACGGAGTGGACGCGGTGAAGCTGTAGCGACCCAGGACGTTCAGGTTCTTGTGCTTGAGCGGGGAAAGCCGGGCGATGTCCTCGCCCGGGACCTCGTGGCCCTCGTTGCGGAGCTGAGCGACGGCAGCATCGCAGTACTTCGTCGTCCACAGCACGATGGCGTTGAGAACCAGGCCGAGCAAGCCGAGCTGGTCCTCCATCCCGTCGCGGTACGCCTGGTGGATGGTGCCGCGCTTGCCGTGGCACACGTCCCTCGCCAGCTTGTGGCGGGACTCCTGCACGGTGAGCTCCAGGATGCGCTGCTGAACCCGAAGTACCGCGGCGACGGGGCGGCGTTGATGGTGCGCACCGACACCTGGAAGCGCAGCCCGTCCGCGGAGGCGAGCAGGCTGTCGCCCCAGTAGCGCACGATCGGGGTGCCTGCCTGGGCGGCGATGCGACCCGTCCGGCACCGGCGCCGACCTGCGACGCGGGGCGCCTGAGCCCGCCGTTCGTGGAGTGGATGCAGGGCCTCCCTCCCGGCTGGGTCACCGCCATCCCCGGCCTGGGACGCCCCGCCCAGCTCGCGGCCCTCGGCAACGGCGTCGTCCCCCAACAGGCGGCCCGTGCCGTCGAACTACTCGCCCCGCCCCTGAAGCACTGCCCGCACCAGTCAGGGTGAGCATCCCCTTCTACCCCGGACCTCTCGGCCGGGCCAAACCGGGATTCGGCCGGACCATCAGCAGCCCAACACCCTTCCGATCTGCGGAAATGAGGGCTGCCAATGTCCATACCCGCCGGTGAGCCGGTGCGCGTCGCGGACCACGACCTGAACGATCTGGTCTCCGCTGTGAACCGGCTCATGGCCGAGTCCCAGCGGCACGGCGAGAACATTACCCGCCTCACCGAAGGCCCCGACGACGAAGACGACGACCCCGGCCCGGCGGGGCCCGCCGATGGGGAGAGTGTCCCGGAGGGGGCGGAGGGGCCGTCGTCGATCTTCATCCTGGCGATGGCCGGGCAGGCGTTCGAGGACGAACTCACCGCGCTCGGGGCGTGGGTGGAGCGGCTGCTGCTGCCGGTCTACGGCCGGGAGATCACCACCGGCCGTCCGTGGTGCTTCGAGTGGCGGGAGCACCCCGAGGCCATCGCCCGCCTCCACGCGCTGTGGCTAGCGTGGCAGCAGCTCACCGACACCGAGGCCGGTCCGGTCGGTCCGGCGACCTGGCACCGGGACCATCTGGACCCGGTGTGGCTTCAACTCCGTTCCCCGGACGGCCCCTTCGGCGCCTGCACCACCAGTTTGGCCCGGCCGAGCCATCGGCTGCTGTCCGCGCCCGGCAGCGGAGAGGTGTGATCGTGCCCGAGCCTGTGAACCGGCTGCTGGACTACCAGGTGGCTGGCTACCTTCCGGCGGACGAACTCGTCGGGGACGACTTCGACTTCGTGACCATGGTGGAGGAGGACTTCACATCTCTGGCCGGGCACCACACCGAGCGCGACAGCTTCTTCCTCTTCCACAACGCCGCCGCCGTCTGGGGCGGTCCCGAGACGCCGCCGTATGTGGCGCTGCACATCACCCGTAATCCGGAGGCGCGGACGTTCCGGTTCGGTGCGAGCGGGCACCCTCTGGTGCCGCTCGCCCAGGGGTGGCTGGTCAAGCGGGGTTGTCCGCCCGAGGGCACCGTGGTGACGAACCCGGACGGGCCCCGGCCCGCCGACACCCTCACCACCAGCCTGGAGACCCGGCTGCGGACCAACCCCGGGGGCCGGTACGAGGTCCTGGAGCACCGCAATCGCACCTGGGAGAGTTGGACCCTCATCCGTGACTCCCACCCGGACGCCGCCGCAGCGCCGTACCGTCTCTTCCTCGACAAGGTCAGTCGCTCTTCGCACACTTACACCCTCCGCGAGGGCGCCTTCCTCACACCCGAGGCGGCTGCGGACTGGCTGGCCAACCCCAACCTCCCCTTCCCCCACACCCCCGCGCCGGCCAAGGTACGGGCGGAGGCCGCCCTCACCCGCTCGCCCCAGCCGCGGCTCGCCGCCCCGCCCGCTCCGGTCGTCGAGCCCCGGCCGACGGCCCCTGCGGCGACGGCCCGACCCGGTCGAGGGCGGTCGTGAAGTCCGCGCGGTACGCATTCGCCGCGCACCCCGAGGCCCTGGAGGACCTGCGGACTATCCCCTGGAACATCCGAGACCTGGCCCTGCTCGAACTCCAGCACCTCGTCCACGGCAACGAACGCGGAGCCCGGATGCACCGGGAGCTGGCCGGCTGCCACAAGGTCTACGTCGACCCGCACACCCGCTGGCGGATGGTGTTCCAGTTCCGCGACGCCCCGCCCTCCTCGCAGCACCGGCGGGAGATCTTCCTCGTCGCCGTCGGCGAACGGTACGACAACACCGTCTACCGCGCCGCCGCCGACCGGCTGCGCCGCGAGGCCGTCACCTCGGCTCCGGACCAACGAGCGGCAGCAGCCCGCTCCCGCTCCCCGCACATGCGCGCCACCAGCACCCCACCCACGGCCCCGGCCCCAGTTGCTTCCCCCGCGCCAGCCGGACAGCGCCGGTCCGGTCCCTGAACCGCCCTGTCCCACCCGGCCCGCGCCAACTGACCACCCCCGCCCGAGGAACGGAGCAACCCGCCATGCCCACCACCGAAGAAATCGACGGGGACGTCTTCGTCTCCCCCGTGTACCTCGCCGGTTCCACCTACACCGGAGACCCAGCCCTGCGGCCCCTGCTGGACGCGGGGTTCACCATCGTCTATGACGACGTGGCCAACGCGTACCTGGCCTCTCCGGACCAGAAGGTCCACGTCGGATGGCTGCCCGAAGGCGAAGACGACTGCCTGTGGCGGATCACCGGCCACGAACGGCCCCTCGCTCCGCCCCGATGGCTCGCCACCTTCGACCACTACACCCCCGTCGAGGTGGTCGCCGCGTTCACCACCGCCCTCGCCGAAGACCACGCCCACGGCAACAACACCTCGGTCCGCGGCCGCCTCGGGGGCGCGAAGGCGGACTCCTTCCTCGCCCTGATAGAGGCGGGCTGGCGGGTCATCCACAGGCCCTACGTCAGCTCCAGCCAGCCCCCGGACCGGCACGCGCTGGTCAGCTACAACCACGGGCGGATGAACCACCTCGACGAGATCAACGACCAACGCGCCCGGTGGACCATCAGCGGCGGCGCCTCCGGCTACTCCTCCGAATGGCTCGGCACCTTCACCACGAACACCCCGACCCACCTGATCACAGCCACCATGAACCGGCTCGCCGACCCCACCCCCGTCCCCCGCTACAAGAAGTACCTCCCCGAGCGCAACCGCGGTGCGGCCCGCATCACCCCGGTCAAGCCACCGGCCCCCAGCCCACTGGACATCCAACGCGCGGCGGTCGCCCGCTCCCGCTCGACCGTGACCCGGACGCTGATCCCCTCACCGGCCCTCGTGTACCGGACGACGACCACGCCCCCGGGCACCACGTCAACGCGACACCGCTGACCAAGCCGTCCGCCATGGACACCCCCACCCCGCCCCCGGTGGTCCGCCGCCACCCTTCCCACCGGTGGCCCGGGCGACCGAGACCCCGAGCTGACCGGGCATCTGCGCCCCGCGCCCCAGGCCCCCGCCCCGTTCGCGCGGCCGCTGACTGCGGCCTCCCCCCTCTTGGAAGGACCACCTCGTGTCCCAGCCCACCGCCCTCGCCACCGCCGACTCCTCCATCAAGGCCGCCTGGCAGCGGCCCCCTGCAGACCCTCCGGAGCGAAGGCCGCACCACGGATCCCACCCTGGTCACGGCGCTGCGGATACGGCAGAGCCTCCTCTTCTCCGACGCCCAGATCACCGCCCACCAGAACCTGCTCCACCACCTCACCCGCCCCGGCCACGTCCCCGACTTCCACGAGCTGGACACCATGACCTCCTCCACCACCCAGCTCCGCATCGCCCACGCCGAGGCCCACGCCCGCCTCCGCGCCATCTGCTCCGTGATCGACGCCCACCCCGAAGGCCAGCTCGCCGACAACCTGACACGCGATCTGGCCCGCACCGGCGAGCCACGCGCCGATGCCGCCCTCGCCCGCACGACCACCGGCATCAGGACCACCCCCACCGCTCCTGCTCCTGCTCCTGCTCCTGCTCCTGCTCCTGCTCCTGGGGTGGCACAAGCGGGCAAACCCGTGGTTCCCCGGCCCGGACGACGTTAGGACTCCCCGGGCTCGTCCTCCGGGCGCACGAGAGGGACGAGTTCGTCCAGGGGCAGCTCGACACGGCGGCCGTCCGCGATTCGGGCCCGCGCCCGCGACGCCACCCGTCGGTTCCGGACGGGATTCGCCCACGGCAGACACCCACCCGCCCGAACGGACTGGAACACGCCTGCGGACCCATGTTCAAGTACGGATGCCGGGAAAAACCGCAGGTCAACGAAGGGATACCCCTTACCCATGACGCATTCCATCTCCCTGGTCCCCCGCCGCACACAGGTCAGCCCCGTCCTCCCTTCCACCGTCCGGGAGTGGGCGCTGAGCTGCGGCTGCGCGGGCCCGGTCCTGGGCATGCTCGACGCCCAGGGCTGGACCGTGATCAGCGACCCGGACGCCAACGTCCACTGCACCAGCCCGGACGGCGGCCTCTACGTCGGGTTCCTCCCCGAGGCCCCCGCCGCCCGCCACGGCGACCTCTGGCACATCCTCACCCTCGACGCGAACGGCGCCCCCGCCTGGCAGCAGACCTTCCCCGCCAGCATCCCCCCGCAAGCCGTCGCCGGGTTCCTCGCCGCCCTCATCGCCACCCCCAACGCCCTCTGCCCCCAATGCTCCTGACCGCCCCTTTCCCAGGAGGACCGCTCGTGCGTCACCAAGTCACCGTGAACGCCTACCACCCCGACGGCACCGTCTGCCCGCCCGACCACCGGTTCACCACCGGCAACAGACCCCTCGCCGAAGACTGCACCGGCCGGAACCGGTTCGTGGCCACCTGCGCCTGCGGCACCTGGACCGGAACACCCTCCTCGACCAAGGGCTACGCCGCCGAGATGGGCCGCCGCCACCGCACCGCCGCCGCCCGCTAACCCTCCACCTCTGTTCCCGTCTTCCGCACCAGGAGGCACCGCCCTGTCCCAGAAGCTGACCGTCGCCCAGCTCATCCACCGGCTCCAGACCCTCGACCCCTCCCTCCCCGTCTTCCTCGCCGTCAACCCCGACTGGCCCTTCGCCCACACCATCGGCCAGGTGATCGAGGGCACCGGCAGGGACGGCCCCGCCGTCTATCTCGCCGAGAACGGCCAAGACGACTACCTCCCGCGCGACGTCGCCGCCGAGCTGGGCTGGACCGGCGAATGAACCCGCCCACCAGCCTCTTCCCTCTGCGGGTGGCCGCCCTGCGGCCGATGCCGGAGGGCGTGCGGGGAGCCCTCGTGCGCGAGATCTCCCCGTGCCCCGGCGACCTCCTCCGCACCACCTGGTACCCCGCCGACCCCAGGTCGTGCCGTGACCGGCTCGGCCCCGGTGCGCTCCTCCTCACCTGGACCCCGAGTCCCTCGGGCGGCATGGACGTCACCGCCCGCCTCGGCCTCGACACGGTGGAGGTCACCCTCGCCACCTGGCCCGGCCTCCACGGCGACTGGACCACCACCGTCCACCCCACCGTCTACGAAGTTCTCGGGCTGCACGCCGCCTTGCGCGTCGCCACCGACGCACTCCGCCTCGCCAACAGCCGTGCAGACACTTGATCCGAGACTTCCTGGCCATCTGAGGGCTGCCCTGTCCGGGCAGCCCTCTTCGCCTTTCACGAGGCCGCCGGTCTTTTTCAGCTTCGGTCCACCCCCGCTCGCACGGGAAGCACCCCTTTCACCGTTCCCCCTCGGCGGCGGGCTACTTCACCGGACCGGCACCCACCCGCCGCAGTTCCGCGCCGTGAACAGCTCGCCCACCCGCACCGTCACCGTCACCTCCCGGGCCGCCGTCACGAACCCGTTGTCGATGACCGAGCCGTCCCGCCGCGCTCGCTCCCAGTAGCAGTCCTCCAAGTCCCCCTCCACCCGGTACGTCCCCGGCGGCGCCTGCAACTCGCCGTCCTCCGTGCTGAACCCGGGGCGCGCCACGATCTCGTACGTGCCGTCACCCATCGTGCGGACCGACGCCTTCCCCGCCAGGGCCTCCCGCACCGCCGCCCCGTGATCCGGGCAGAACCGCCCTACCCCCTTCCTCATCGCCTTCCGCATCGCCCCGGTCATCTCGTCGACGTGCCCCGTCACCAGGGTCTGGGCAACCCCCGGGCGCCACGCGTCCATCGACTCGCACATCATCAGCACGTACTCCGCCGCCTGCTCGTACCCCTCCGGAACCCAACCCCCCTTCACCGCAGCCGCGTCGAACGCCGCCGACTTCCCGGTGTCCGGGTACTCGTCCGCGGTGTCGGGCTCCGGCTCCTCCGGCGGCACTTCGAATAGCTCGTCGAGTTTCTCCTCCACCTCTGGGCTCAACGCCGGAGACGACGACGCGCTGGCCGCCACCGGCGGCCGTTCCTCCGCAGCGCCGCACCCCGCCAACCCGAACGCCACCAACACCGCGGTCGCGGCCCCCGCCCTGCGTATCACCGTCATGCCGCGCATCTTCCCCCGCATCGTCAGCCGGGGGAACGAAACCCGGGACATCGGGGATGATCCGTATCAGGGCGCGGGGCCTACAGTGGGAGCCCCGACCGCCATGTCAGCCTCGAAAGCCCAGCAGGCCGAAACCGCCGAACGCCGAGCCGGTCTGGTCCGGCTCCGCCGGTCCACCCCCGCTCGCGCGGGAAGCACCCTTTCTGACCTGGGCGTTCAGAGGGACTTTGCCATTTCTTGAACCGTCGTCCGAGTCATCGTCCCCATCACGCCAGCCCCCTCGGCAGCCGTACGCGGGAAGAGCCGATGGCCCGGGCCGACAGCGGTGAGGAACCGCTCGGGGCCGGGCACCGGGGCCGTGCTCGTCGGCACGGCCCCAGTGGCTTGCTCTTGCCCCTCTGGGGACGCAGTGCCCTGACCGCCTACGACCACTGACCTGGAATGAATCATTTAGAGCAGCACCCGGTCAGTCCACCCCTGTGCTGGCTGTCTCCGGTTCGGTCCGGGGCAGCCAGCACAGTCCGCTCAGTTGGCCGTCACTCCGTGGGGCGGCGCTCGTTGAGGTACATACCGGTGAAGGTGCCGTCGAAGCCGGTGGCGCGGGCGGCGTCTTCGAGGCTCGGGTAGACCGGGCCCGCACCACCACCGGTCATCACTTCGAAGTCGGCGCGGGTGAGTTCGGGCTCGTGCCACTGGTGTGCGCAGCGGCAGCGGATGTCGATACGGGGTCCGTCGCTGATGACCATCCAGTCTCGGCGGGCTCCGCAGTTCGGGCACATGACGACGAGGCCGGTGATGAACAGTTCCTCGGGGTGGTTGACGCTGCGCATGCGGACGCGGGTGCCCTCGGGGCGGTACTCCTGCTGGAGCCGGAGGACCGGGTCGTCGCCGGGGGCGGGCACCGGGGACCGGGCAGGCTCTGGTGCCGGGGCGGGGGGCTGGGTGGTTCTGGGCTGTTGGTGGGTGTGGTTGTGGATCACGGTTCTCCTCGGGGCTCTCTTCGAGTCGTAGCAGTGGGGCTGGTGGGAGTCCAGGGGTTTGGGGTGGTCAGCGACGGGTCCGCCGCTGTTCGGTCGGGGCCAGAGTGGTGTGGGCGGGGGTCTCTTCGGGCTTCGTGGCCCGGGTGCGGGTCGGTGCCGGGTGGGTGCCCGGCTTCGGTGCGGCGGGGAGGCCGGTGGTGTGGCGGATGCGCCAGATGAGGACGTCGGTGATGTTGTCGGCGGTGTCGAGTTCGCGCTGCCCGACCACCGTCTTCAGGAGGGCAGTCGGGTCGTGGCCAGCCGCCTGGGCCTGGTCGAGGGTGGCGAGGAGGGCGTCCCAGCCGGGCCCGCCGCGAAGCTGGTCGGCATACCCCGGGAGCGCGTCCCCGACGGCGGTCGTGTGCTGCTGCCGTACGGGTTCGGGCAGCCGCTGACCGTGGTTGCGCATCGCCCTCAACGGCACTGCGGCGGTGGTCCGGTAAGCGGTGCGGAGGTGGTGGGCGGCCTGGCGGGCGGCGGCGGCTTGTTGGGCGTGGTGGTGGGCGGAGTGCCAGCGGGCGGCGGCGAGGGTGACGAGGACGAGGGTGGACAGGACCATGGCGGTGGCACCGCCGTCCTCGCCCCGGCCAAGCGCGTCCCCGGCGCGCAGAACTCCGCGGGCCGCCGTGCGCAGGGCGCGGTGGTCGGCTCGGGCGGCGCGTTCGTGGCTGCGGGTCGCGCGTTCGAAGGCGCGGGCCGCTGCTCGGAGTTCGGTGCGGGTGGCGGCCGGGGCTGTCTGGGCAAGGGCGTCGAGGAGTTCCCCGGTGCCGACGAGCTGGGCGACCGCAGTGCCGTCGTCGTCCTGGTCGAGGGTGGCGGCGGCCCGTATGGCGGGGGTGACCGCGTCGCGGTGGGCGCGGGCCGGGCGCGGCCGGGGTCCGTCCTCGGGGTCGAGGGGGTTGTCGGTGAGGCGTTGGCGGATCTTGGGGAGGGAGAGGTCGGGGGCGAGTTTGGAGCCGGGGAACCAGATGGGTTGGCCTGCCCGGTTGCGGTCGCCGGGGAGGGCAACCTTGTAGCCGAGGGTGTCGCCGGACGGGGCGATCCGCTGTTCGACGCGGAGTCCGGCTGCGGTGAGCCGGGTGAAGAACTCGTCTTCGGTGGCGGCTCCGGCCAGGGCCTGGCGGACGGCGTCGCGGAGGGTTTCGCGTGGTGGCTCGGTCCGTCCGGTGCGTTCTGCCTTGGAGCGCTCGGCGCTGGTGGGGCGCTTGGCGGCGGTGCGGTCGCCGGGGTTGAGGCGTTGGAGTCCGAAGTCGGCTTCGATCCGGCGGCATTCGGCCTGGGCGCGGATGGCGTCCTGGTGGTGGCGGGGGCTTCGGCCGTCCTGGCGTTTGAGGGTGGCGACGATGTGGATGTGATCCGGTGCGTGGCGGACGGCGATCCACCGGCACGCTTGATCGTCGCCGTGTTCGGCGATGCCGGTGGCGTGGACGATGCGGCGGGCGACCTCGCCCCACTCAGTATCCGTGAGGAGCCGGTCGCCGGGGGCGGTGCGGACGGGGCAGTGCCAGACGTGCTGCTGGGGTCGGCGACCGGCGGGGAGGGCTAGGACCGGGAGGTCGAGCCGGTCGGTCAGTTGCTTGAGCGTGGCCGCCGGTTCCCGGCCCGGGTCGGGCGCGAGGACAGATTCCCAGGCGGCGACGATGTGGGGGTCGGTGTGTTCGTCTCGGCGGCCGGGACCGTAGAGGTAGGCGAGCAGGCCGTAAGTGCGGCGGCCGGTGGAGATGTCCGGAACCACGGGTCACCGCCGCCGGGCGATCTCGACGGCGGCGGTCTCCACGCGGACGGCCGCCTTCAGGACCCGGGCGACCGCTTGGTCGACGTGGTCACTGTGACCGCCGGAGTTCAAGATCCTCGCCACCTGGTTGAGGTTGCTCCCGGCGCGGGCGAGCTGGACGCCGACGGTCATCAGCTCTTCGACCAGGGCCCGCTGGTCGGTCAGCCACACGCGGGCGTCGCCGTGGCTGCGTGCGACGGCGACGGCGGCATCGGCGAGGAACCCGGCCGTGGTCAGCCCGACAGCGCGGGCGGCGAGCTGGACGGTGGCGAGTTCGTCGGCGGTCAGGCGGACGCTGCGGACGTGGTCGCGCTGGACGGTCTGGCGCAGGCGCGGACGCTGACGACGCTGTTGCGGCGGCGGGTTGTCCTGTCCTGGCTGCGGTCCGCCCCCGGTCGCAGCCTCCCCTCCCGGCGCCCCCTGGTGCCGGGAGGGCTCCCCCGCCCCATTGGGGGCGGGGGCATGCGCGTCCGAAACTCCTTGGCGGCCCTGGGCTGCCAAGGAGTTTCGGACGCTACAGCTTGCTCGGCCTCGCGCCGGGCAGTCGCCTGCCTCCACCACGGTGGTGGGCTCGGTGGCCGGAGGGAGGGTCATCGGCGGGTCTCCGGGGCGGTTCGCCGCAGGTCCCGGAGGATCTCGGCAGCGTAGTCGAGGGCGAGGGCCGGGTGGTGCAGGGTCCATGGCCGACTCGCGGCGGTGCGGCGGACGGTCCAGGACCCGTCCGGGCCGCGTTCGACGTCGTGGAGGTGGCCGTGCCGGTGGAGGGTGGTGATCCAGGCGTCGGCTTCGGCCGGGGTGACCGGGTTGGTGCGCACGAAGGTCTCCGATACGGACAGGGGCGGTCGGTCGGTGTCCGGGGCGTCCGGGTGTCCGGGGGCGGGGTGACCGGGCCGGTCAGTGTCCGGGCCGGTCACCCCGTGGGGCGGTCGGTCAGCCGGTCAGGGTGACCTGGGGCGGTCGGTTCTCGTTGCGGAGTTGGGTGACCAGGGCGGTCAGCCGGTCGTTGGCCAGCGGGATGCCCTGGCCCCGGATGGCGTCCGCGACGATCTGGCGGGTGACCCGGTTCGCCCGGGTGACCGCCGCGCGGGCGATCGGGAGGAGTTCGTCCTCGCCCTCCGGCCCGGTCGGTGCGGTGTCCAGGGCGGGTCTGCTGTCCGCCTCCCCGGACGGTCCGGCGTCATCGCGGCCGGTGTGCTCGGGCTCCGGGTCGGACAGGGTGACCGTGGTGACCGGGCGGGTGTCCGTGGTGGAAGGAGCGGATGCGGTCAGTTCGGCCGCCGGGCCTCCGGCGGTCACCGCGACCCGGCGGCCGGTGTCCGGGACGCCGGTCAGCTCCGAACGGTCTTGGCCGACCGGGTCGGTCAGCCCCGGACGATCGGCGGTGACCTGGGCGGCCCGGACAACCGGACTGTCCGGCTGTCCGGAGTGTCCGGGCCGGTCGGTCAACGTGGTCGCGGGCGGTTGGCGGGCGATGAGGATGTAGAGGTGGACGGCACCGGCGAGGGCGAGCGGGGCGACCGTGGACAGGACGCCGACCGTGAGGTCGCCGAGCTTCAGCCCCATGCCGGGCGGGCCCTGTTGGTTGAGGCGGACGGCGTGGAGGGCGTTGGCCCAGATGCTGACCGCCGAGGCGGTGCCGAAGAGAAACCAGGTGTAGAGGCGGGCGGTGAACGGGGCGGTGCGCAGGACGAGGAGCCCTCGGACGCCGTAGGCGATGAACCCGTCGATGATCAGGGGGAAGAGGTAGGTCAGGGCGCCCCTGATGTGGATGGAGGCGGCCATCTGCTGGAGGGCGTCGTAGGAGAGGGCGCAGGCGGCGGCGCCGAGGGTGACGACCGCGGCCTTGTCCCAGGCGGTGGTGGCGTGCGCCGGTATCGGCGCCGGGGCGCTCACGCGGCCGTCCCGAGGTCGGCACGGGCCGGGGCCTTGGCCGGGGTGACCGGCACCGTCCCGGTCCTGGTGTTCTTGGCGGGCTTGGGCTTGGTGTTGCGGTGGCTGATCTCCCGCCGAGCGTGGCGATAGAGCTTCTGGGCGTGCTCCTTGGTGACCTTCAGGAGGCGGCCAAGTTCCTCGGCGGGGATCTGGGCCTGGTAGGCGTCGCGGGCGACCGCGCGGCGCTCGGCCCGGCTGAGGTGGACGTCGCCCCCGGCGAGGACGGTGTTGATCCGGGTGTAGTCGACGCGCTGGGCGAGCTTGCTGTGGAGGGCGTCGCGTTCCTGCTCCGTGAGGCCGCCCCGGATGCCGTCGCGGTCGCCGTTCTCCAGCGCGGCGTCCAGGCAGGTCCGGCGGACCGGGCACCGGCCGCAGAGGGTCTTGGCCGCCCGGATGCGGTCGATCTGGTCGGGCTCGGGGAAGAACAGCTCGGGGTTGGTGCCGGTACGGCAGGCGGCCTGGTCCTGCCAGGTCTGGTCGCCGAGGGTGCGCGGCCCGTCGACCGTGCTGGTGCTCGTGGTGTTGTGCATGGGGGTTCTCCAGAGGGCCCCGGGGCAGGGTGTGCGCGGCCGGGGTCGGTGAAGGCGGGCCCGTGGTGTCCCGGGCCCGGAGGATGGCAGGTGGGGGTCAGGCTGCGGTGACGGGGCGTCGCCCGGCAGTGTGGGTGCGTCTGCGGTCGGGGCCGTCGAGGATGACCTTGTCGGTCATCTCGGCGAGGCGGGAGGCGACGCGGTCCCCGGTGTGGGCGCGCAGGTCGGCCATGCCGAGGTTGGTGGTGACCAGGGTCGGGAGCATCTCGTTGTAGCGGCGGTTCATCAGCCGCATCGTGATCTCCTCGGTCCACTCCGACTGCTTCGCCGCACCCAGGTCGTCGATGATCAGCAGCGGGCAGCGGGCGAGATCCCGGAGTTCGCGTTCGCCGTCGTGCCCCGGGCGGGGGCGCAGTTCGGCGTAGAGGTCGGCGGCCGTCGTCGCCTTCCAGCGCAACCGCACCCCCGCCCCGATCAGCGAGCGGACGGCGCCGTACGCCTGGTGGGTCTTGCCCGTGCCGGTGGTCCCAGCGATCAGCAGCGACCGGCCCTGCGCGATCCCCGGCGCCCCGCCCGGCCCCGGGCGTCCGGCGGCGGCGATGCCCTGGACCCAGGCGGCGACCGCCGGGTGGTCCGCCGTGGCCGCCCGGTAGCGGGCGGGGATACGGGACTCGGCGGCCAGCAGGGCCGGGACCGGCTCCGGTCCGCCCTCCGCCGTGCTGGTGGGGTCGATGCCCCGGGTGGTGAGGATGTGGGCGAGGCGGCGGGCGAGACCGCCGACGGGCTGGGGCTGGGCGTTCGGTGCGCGCATCACAGCTCCTCGGCGTAGGCGGCGGCAGGGTCGGCGGGGTTCGCCCAGGCGCGGCGTGCGGGCACGGTAGCCGGGAAGCCCGGCCGGTCCAAGCCGCCCCTGGCGTTCATGGCCTCGTGGACCAGGCTCGGCAGCGTGCTGGGGTGCAGGGCCTTGGCCCGGTGGCGGGCGAGTCCCGCGCGGACGTGGTCCGGATGGATTCCCTCGGCGAGGAGTTTGGCCGTCTCGCGGCCGAGGTGTCCGAGCACGCTGTTCGGGGGTGTGTGGGTGCAGGCGGCGGCGTACTCGTCGATGAGCTGCTTCGCCGAGGGACGGTTGCCGGGTGTGGGGGCGCTTGCGCCCCCAGCAGTAGTTCCTAGTTCCCTGTTCCTAGTTCCTAGTTCCAGGGGGTGAGTGCTCACGGAGGGCTCACCGATTGCTCCGTGAGGGCTCAGTGAGGGCTCACTGAATGCTGCTTGACCTGCGGTTTCGTGATTCACGGCGGGCTCATCGCTCCCTCCGTGAGGGTTCAGTGAGCCCTCAGTGAGTGCTCCGTGAGGGCTCACCGTGTCCTCCGTGAGCCCTCCGTGAGCCGCCCTGACCGGCACCGGGCTGGTGATGACCGTGTGCGGCACGGTCGCGGAGTCCCGGGTGTCGTGGTGGGGGCAGGCGGGGTAGCGGGAGGCGCTGGCCCGGTTGATCCGCTGGTGCCTGCGGAAGGAGACGACGTGGGCGTAGCGCTTGGCCGTGTCACCGTCGGCGATCTCGTAGCGGCAGATCAGGTTCTGGGCGGCGAGCTGGAGGAGGTCGTCTTCGACGCCGACGGGGCCGTGGCCGGGGCGGGTGCACCAGAGGCGTCCGGCGATGACGACGGGCTGGTCAGGGAAGCGTCCGTGGTCGTCGGCCTCGGTGAGGAGGCCCAGGAAGGTGCGTTCGGCGGTGAGGGAGACTGCGGCGAGGGACTCGGAGACGAAGGCTTCGGGCTTGATCGTGCGAATCCGTGCCATGGTCAGCGGCCCCCGGCGGTGGCGTACGCGTCGGCGGCGGGGCGGAGGGTGCCGGTGGTGAGGTCGAGGTCGTGGGCCTCGCCGGTCCAGTCCGTGGTGGGGTGGGCGCGGATGATCCAGCGGGCGGCGGTCAGCGCCTTGGCCCGGGTGACCGGGAGTTGGTGTCCGTGGGCGTCGTAGGCGCGCAGGTGGGGGCTGGGCCACGTCTTGCCGGGGTCGCGCTGGGAGACCCGGGCGGTGGTGGCCCCGGGGAGCATTGCGGCGAGGGCGCGGGCGAGGCGCTGGCTGCGGTCGGAGGGGGTTGCGGTGGGCAGGCTTGTGCGGGCCCTTCCGCTGTGGTGCGCGGGCATGCGAGAATTCCCTACTTGTAGGTGGAGCGGATCGGCCGTTCTCGTCGAAAAGGCCAGCCGACCCGCTTCAGTTATGGGCATCCTTCGGGGTGCCGGTTCGGCGCTCGGGAGCGGCTAACTCCCGGGCGCCGTTTCCTTTACCTGCCTTGCTGCGGTGGGCCGTTCACCCTCCCCCTCCTTCTTCTGGTTTCGTCCGGTCTTCGTTGCCGGGACCAACAACATATGCGTGACCCGTCCAACACTCCAGCGCACACAGGGCGTTCGGGGGCATCGACACCAACACGACATAGAGAGTGAGCGGTCGATCGCCATACACCCACAGAGGGCTCTACGGAAGCGTGAAAGCAGTCGGCGCTACGGGAACGAGCGCAAGCCCCAAACCCGCACGCCGTCCGTCCCACGACCGTTCACGCCACCCAGCAGCACGACGCTGGAGCAACACCCGCAGAAGCCACTTGGGCAGGTCATGCATCAGTGAGCATGCTCACGGGACCAGCGCGGCACCCCATCACTCCCCCTTCGGACGCGCCCGACAGCCGCTGCCTGGCGGCATCTCGGATTTAAGCGGGAGTTCACTATCCCGTCAACGACGGGAAAGCCCTCCAAGGGGACGCAACAGCCAGGACCGGCAGGTAAATTGCCGGTCATCCGCAAAGCGTCAACACTCAAAACAGTAGCCGGACTTACCCGCACGTAGACGATGAAGCCAGAAGTCAATCAGACCCAGAAACCCGTCTATCCACCGATCAATGTCCGGAAAATTTAGTGCGCTCAAAAAAATGGGCACACCACAGCCCACGGGAAGATGGAGGGGGCACGTGAGAAGGTCGGCTTCAAGTTCAACTTCAAACAACCAGATCCCCCACCCCGCTGCGGTTTCAAGATCGCTTTGCAATCTCTTTGCGCCGGTTGATATTGATGACCAGGCCACCACAATTGCGCCTCGTGGTCACCCCCCGGTGGCGACCACTCCACCCCTCGCGTCCTGGAGGAACTAATGGCCGTCGGCGCCCCCGCGCCCTTCCCGGATCACGGCTCCGAGCCGCTGTCCCCCGGGCAGCTCCTCGGCCACCCCGGCCTCCTGCGCGCCTGGCGCGCGGTCGCTGGCGAGAAGCTCGGACTGGGCAGACCGCTGTCGCAGACCGAGGTCGCGGAAGCCATCGGCCGGAGCAGGGGTTGGTACCAGAATCTGGAACGCGGGGCCCGGCCGAAGATGGAGCGGGAGGTCCTCGACGCGCTGGCGAAGACGCTGCGGCTCGGACCCGACGAGTACCAGGCCCTGGTGTTGGCACTCATGGACGGGGCGTTGACGACGATCCCCGCGTCCCTGGCTGATCCGACCGTTCGACGTGACCTCCAGCAGTTGCTCGACCATCAGTTGCCGGCTCCCGCCTACCTCACGGACCAGGTCTGGAACATCATCGGCTACAACACCGCGATGGCGGCGCTGTGGCCGTGGGTACGCGAGCCCCGCGCGAACCTGATCCGCTGGGCGATGCTCAGCCCGGAAGCCCGCGTCCAGTACGTCGACTGGGACCACCACGCGACCGAGTACGTCAAGCTCCTCCGGTTCGCGAGCACCCGCTACCCGCACGACCCCGACCTGCTGAGGCTCATCACGGAGGTGAAGGCGGACCCGCGGTGCGGGCAACTGTGGGACACCGACGTGGCCGCTGTCTCCCGGTCACGTGACGGCCACTACTTCCAGATGCTCCTGCCGTCCTTGGACAACCAACCCATCGAGGTGATCAGCCACGTGCTGTTCCCCGCCTCGCTGCCAGGCAGCCGCGCCACCGTCATCACCTGGGCCGGAACCGACAAGGGCGACACCTCCGCTGCCCTCGCCGGACAGGAGACCACCGCACCCTGGTCGTTCGTGCCTCCGGCCGTGACCGAGTACACCGCCCGCCACCACCTGATGGACGAGTTCCGCGCCGACCTCCCCGCCAGCCCCGCCGAAGCCATCCAGGTCTGCGACGCCCGGCTCCGCAACCTGCGCAAACGCGCCGAGGCCCTCATCCAGGTACGCGACGAGTTGTCCAAGTCGAACGGCTCGGAGAACACACCAAGAGCGTCAGCCTGACCACCACTGCTCTGCTCGACGGCTCAAGGTCTCGGTGACGGTCACAAGCCAGGCGCGCAGGTCAGGGTGACCGTGTCACTGACGATCGTGTGCAGTGGTGAGAGTCCTGGCAAGCTGCCACAGGCTGTCGTCGTCGAGACCGCACAGACGACGGAGGCCGTCCTGGGAGACCGGGCGCCCCGGATCGCGGTAGCCGAGGACGGTGAGCCGGGACCCGGGGTGACGGTGGCCGAGGAGGGCGTGAATATCGGCCGGGTGCCCGCTGGTGGCCAGTATGATCGGGGCCCGGGTACCGAAGTGCCTGGCGAACGCGCCCGGGGCGAGGGCGAAGGGGTGGATGCCTTCCTCGGCGAGGACGGTGAGGTCGTGCACGTGGACGTACCGCAGGCGCAGGTCAGGGCGTTCGGCACGTATCCGCTGGGCCAGAGTGGTCAGGGCCTCGGCGGGCAGGTCGCCCGCGGAGGCGAGGACCAGATCGGGCTCGGCGGCGCCGGTGTGGCTGAGGTGGGGCCAGATCGCGATGCCGTGCCGCAGTTCCTCGTCGAGGGTCGCCAACGGATGGTGAACGGCCGTGTGCTTGCCGGCGACGACGAGCGTGCACCGGTCGAGCTTGCGCAGGGCGAAGGTGAGGGCTGCGGCAGTGCGCGCGGGGTCGGCCGGGGTGAGGACGTGGAGCGTGGGGTCGCCTCCGGCCAGGAGTGCTGTGGGGAGGCTGGGGTTCTGGTGAGTGAAGGTGTTGTGCCAGCCCAGGCTGGTCAGGAGGTAGACCAGGCTCGGCAGCGGAGCGAGCCCGGCGTGGCGGCGCACCGCGCGGTGTTTGAGCTGCTGTTGGACGAGGCTGAGGGTGATCGGCGCGAACGCCTCGTAGGTGGCGACGAGCGCGTGCCGACCGGTCTCCGTGTAGCCCTGGGCCCAGGCGTGGCACAGCTCCTCGTTGAGCACTTCCACCGCCCACGGCACCGGGTGGCCGTGGGCGTCAGTGAGGTCGATGCGGTTGGAGGCCAGCTCATCGGGGCTGAACACGCGGAACGGACCTTGCTCAGCGCGGGCCCGC
The DNA here is from genome assembly GCF_040296045.1 of Streptomyces sp. NPDC002490. Taxonomy (NCBI): domain Bacteria; kingdom Bacillati; phylum Actinomycetota; class Actinomycetes; order Kitasatosporales; family Streptomycetaceae; genus Streptomyces; species Streptomyces sp. NPDC002490. The sequence goes on from NZ_JBEOWM010000005.1 coordinate 128,350, forward strand.
AGGACCTCGGGAATCACCTGTGTGAACGGGCGCCCGACGGCTTGGTCGGCAACCTGAGCGGAGGCAGCGATACATCCGCGGGGCGCCGGAAGGACGTCGGACTCGGGCCGGGGGCGGGGAAGAGCGGGCAGGAGGTGCGGCTGTGGCCAGCCGCCAGCGGTCAGGAGTTGTCCGGGCTGGTGGGAGGACAGCCAGTCGGCGAGCACGTCGAACTCTGCGGGGACCTTGGCAGGATTGCGCAGCGGCGTCTTGTGGACCGCTGGGGTGCCCACGAAAGGGGTGGGGGCGCCATAACCCTTGTCCAGGGTGAGGACCAGCACGCTCGACGGGCCGCGGCTGCCCAGGGGCTGGGCGGCGGTGAGCGCTTCGGCCAGCGCCTGCCGAAGCTGAGTGACGTCTCGCCCATCGCTGTAGACGGGTCGGTGGCCAAGGCCGTTGAAGTACGTGGTCAGTTCGGCGCGGGTCAGGGTGGACAGCATGCTCGCCCCGCCCATGCGCATCCCGTTGAGCAGGACGACGGGCAGGACGGTGCCGTGATCGCCCGTACCCTGCAGCGCTCGGACGGCGAGCCAGGAGGCGGCGGTCGTCCCTGTCTCGCACTCCCCGTCCCCGACCAGGACCACGGTCAGCCGATGGGGCGCGTCGAGCACGGTGCCCTGCCCGATCGCGAGAGCGGGGCCGAGTTGGCCTCCGGTGTGCAGGTGACCGGGGACCATCGGGGTGATCTCCCCTCCGATGTCGGGCCTGGGGAAGCCGGTGACGAGTTCATGCAGGCCCGCCGTGCCTCGGCGCAGGTCGGGGTGGACGTGGCCGAGCCAGCCGGTGAGGTAGGCGTGGGCGAGGGCGGACGGGCCAGCGTGCCCGGCGCCGTGCAGCACGTGCAGTTCGTAGCCGTCGGGCACAGCCGCCTGGAGCGGGCCCAGGGCAGCGAGCATCCGGTTGACGGGCGGGCACACCCCCCAGTGGCCGGCCGGTCGCCTCTTGACGTCGGCCGGAGTCAGGGGCCGTGCCAGGAGAGGGTTGTCGCGTAGGTAGAGCTGGGCGAGGCAGAGGTAGTCGAGCGCGTCAGCGACGGCGGACACCGACGCGTCGGACACCAGGCGGTTCGTTCGGCGGGCGAGGTCAGCCCACATCCGGTCCTCCTGACTGGGCCAGAGCGGCCTCGACGGCGCGGGCGTGTACGGTGCCCTGCCGCCGCAGACGGGCCGCGGCACCTGCGGGACAGTCGACGACGGTCATGTGCCGACCGTGCGGGCAGATCCCGTCGTCGACGACCGCGGCGATACCCGCCCCCGTGGTCCGATCGAAGGCGGCGACCTGTCCGGGAGTGAGCGCCGGGTGGTCCTCGTCGCCGGCAGCAGGGGTGGAAACGCTGCACACGGCGGCGGCCAGCGGCTCGCCGACCACGCCGACCAGGTCGCCCAGGACCCCCTCGGGGCATCCGACGAGCGCAGGCGAGCCGACCGCCGCGAAGCGCTTCACACCGGCTTTCCAGGGAAGACGCAGTGCGAGGTCCCCCGGCCACAGGCCGCTGGCCAGCAGGCGGGCGTCGTCGCTCAGGTCGAACCAGGCGTCGGCCGTGGCCGGGGAGTCGAGCAGGAGCAGCAACGGCTTGGTGTCGGGGCGTTGCTTGGCGCGGAAGACTGCGTCGGTGGCGGCGGAGTCGGCGGCGCGGGCACACAGCATGTACCAGCGGGGCGTGGGCAGGGCGACCACCTCTCCGGCGACCAGGAGCCGCGCGGCGTGGGGCAGTTGGCCGATGGTGAGGACCTTCACCGCGCTCTCCCTCACCTGGTTCCGGGGCGGGCGAGGGCGGCGAGCGTCGGGTACTCCAACCACGGGTCCGATAGGGCCTTGAGCGCGAGGTCCAGATGGTGGACGTGGCTGACCCGGAAGTACGCCATCACCCGGGGCGTGCCGCTCACGTTGATGCCGACCCGGTGGGGGACGAGGTGGTGCATCACGATCACGTCGCCTGGATCGGCGGTGAGGGCGGTGCCGCCCTGGACGTCGATGTCGTCGGGGGTCTGGGCCGGTTGCCCGAGGACCCAGTCCGTGGCGAAGTAGTCGGCCATCCGGTGGTGCCCGCCGGGCACGTAGTGCAGAGCGCCAGCGTCCGCGGTGGCGCCGCCCTCCAGGACCACGCCGATGATGAAGGTGAACGTACGCAAGTCACGGGGCTCCAGGTGGGGGCAGGAGACGCCGTCGACGTGCATCGACTTCACCGGTTGTCGTGCGCCGTCCGGCAGTCGGATCTGGATCTGCGCCTGGTTGACCGGAGCCGTCGTCGCGGGTCGCAGCAGATCACTGGCCAGGTCCGCCAGGCCGCTCCGCTGGTAGAGGTCGAGCAGGTCGGGGTGCTCTTCCAGCTCGGGGGCGAAACTGCGTTCGGTGTAGGCGGTGAGCCGTGCGGGGTCGTACGCCTCCTCCAGCCAATCGCCGACGAGGTCGCGGGCCCGGGACAGCAGGTCGCGCGGGATCAGGCCACGGCGTATGAGGACTCCGTCGTCCACGAACCGGCGCAGTTCGTTGTCGCTCCATGTCGCGGATCGGTGCATGCGGATCTCCTTCCGGAGGGGGAACAGCCGGGGCGGAGAGGGGTCGCCCCGGCGAGAGAGGAAGTGCGGGTCAGCTGCGCTGGCCGAGGACGACTCGGAAGGAGGCATGTTCGACCAGGCCGCCGGCGGTGGTGTGCTCGTCGAGCAGGGCGCGGGCGCGGCGTTCGAAGTCGTCGACCCGCTCGCCGAACAACGGCCGGGCGGCGAACGAGGTCGAGTACAGGTAGCCGATCACCGTCTCGGTGCTCCACTCCCGTTCGACGGCGATGGTGTGTTCCTCGACCCGACCGAACGCGGACCGTGCGAGGACCTCGCGGTAAGGCCGGTCATGGGCCGCGTACGTCCGGCCTTTGCCGGCCCGTCGCTCGACACCGAGGTACTCCTGGATCAGGGCCCGCAGGGCGTCGGTCCACTCGGTGCGCGCGGTCCACAGGCTGCCGTCCCCCATGATCGCGACGGTCGCGTCCGGTGCGGTCATGCCTTCGAGCCGCGACAGCACCACACCCTGGTCCATCCAGTGGAACGCACGGCAGATCGTGACGAGATCGGCCTGGTAGGAGGCGGGTGGGGTGAACATCTCGGCCCTGGTGTTGTGCAGGCGGACACTGATCGGCAGCCCGGCGAGGGCCTTGCCGGCCTCCTCGAGCATGTCCTCGTCCTGTTCGACGACGTCGATCTCCTTCGTCTGCCCCGCCAGAGCCAGGGGGACCTGTCCGGTGCCGGACCCCAGGTCGAGCAGGGCCGCGTGCTCTCGGCCGGTCAACCGCAGCGCGAGCAGTTCGACGGCTTCGGCCGGGAGTCCGGGTCGGTAGGCGGCGTAGTACGGGGCAGTGCTCTCGAACCTGCTCATGGGGTATCACTCCTGGCGGTGCGGGTGTTGACGGGAGGAAGGTCTGCTCGATGTGCCGGACCGCACCGACGAGGTCCGGCACGACGGTGACCCGGCCGGGGTGCTCGGCCAGCAGCCGGAACTCTCCGGCCGACGGCAGGCGCGAGGTGATCCACAGGGCCTGGGCCCCGGCCGCGAGAGCACCGCGCACGTCGTAGTCGAGGCTGTCTCCGACGTGCAGCACCTCTGCGGGGTCGCGTCCGTGCAATCGAGCGACAGTCTGCACGGCCCGGGGGTCCGGCTTGGCGAACCCGAGCCGCCACGACGGATGATGGGCCCGGAGATGGGGGGCCAAGAGGGCGGAGACGTCGGTCCCTCGTTCGTCCCAGTAGCTCACGTTCGACAGGGTGACCACAGGAACGAACCGGGCAATCCGCGCCACCGCCTCCACCGTGCCGGGCCACAGGGCGAAGCGGGGTGGACGGTGGTCGCGAGGGAAAGCGGACGGCGTGATGCCCAGGGCGGCGCACACCGTCCGCGGTCCGGTCTCATCGCTGCGCGGGTCCAAGGGGTGCAGGATCTGCTGCACGATCCGCTTCGCCCTCCGGACCGGTAACGGAGACAGGGCCACGAGGCGTTGCGTCAGCGTAGTTCCGAACGGCTCGCCCAACGTGTGCCCGATGTCGAGGCTCACCAGCCTCACCGGCGCCACCGGGCTCACGAGCGATCCGCCAGGGTTGCGATGATCATTCCTATCCGTTCGGTGCGCACGGGACCCGGGACAGCTTCGCGGAGGAAGGACAACAGCTGTCGGGCTTCGACCGGCGTCCAGCCGTTGGTGTCGACACCGGCCTCGGCAGCTGCCAGGGCGAGGTCGTCGGGAATCGTGGGCACACGCGACCCGTGCGGCATCCGCAGCGTGCCGCTCCACGCCCTGCCTGCATGTGTCCGCGGCAGCGCAAGGCCGAGCGGCGAGAGAACGGTGACGTCGTCGAACGTCAGGATGCGAACCGGGAGTTCAGGCAGGCGTACCGGGTGGTCGAGGCACAGGGTCGTGGACAGGAAGGTGTCGTATCCGTTCAACCGCTCGTCCACGAAGAGCAGCACCAGTCCCTCGCGATGCTCCAGACTCCCGTGGACCGTCAACTCATCGGTATGCATGGGCACTATCGGCGCACCGCCATCCCGAGGCCGGGCCGGTCGGGGAGGGCGACGTGCCCGCCGTCCGGCTGGAGCGTGCCGCGCAGCGCGCGCTGGCGGCGCGGCTCCCACACCATCTGGTACTCCACCGCGCCGGCCATGTCAGGGAAGGCGGCGGCCAGGTGCACGGCGGGCACAAAGGCCCGTCCGTGCAGGTGGACGGGCACTCTCGCCTCGTGGGCGGCACTCAGCCAGCTCCGCGCCTCGGTGATGCCGCCGCACCACACCGCGTCGAACGTGAACGCTTCCGGTCGACAGTGCTCCAGCAACGGCACGGCATCCTCCGCGTGGGCCAGCCGCTCGCCGAACGCGACCCGCAGCCCTTCCGTCCAGCCGCGCAGCTGCGAGTAACCCGCCCGATCGGTCCGCGCCAGCGGGTCCTCCACCCAGCGCACGACGTCAGGGGCGAGGAGCGGTGCCACCTTCGCGGCCAGCCGGTGGCCCCATGAACCCAAGGCGTCCACCGCCACGCTCTGCCCCGCCCACGCCGCCGCTCGCTCGGCGAGCAGGACGACTTCGTCGGCTTCCGCTTCGCGCAGCGCCCACTTGGTGAAGGCGAATCCCTCGGCGACCGTGGCCTTCACCGACTCGGCGGCCGATGCACGGGCCAGGTCCAGGGAGAGCCAGGAGGCGTACACCGGCACCCGCTGTACGGGCCGGTCGCTGAGAAGCGCCGCAACCGGGAGGCCGGCGAGACGACCGTGGAGGTCCCACACCGCGCAGTCCAGCGCCCCGACCGCCCAGCGACCGAGTCCCGCTGCGTGCGGGCCGAGTTCGGCGAGGAGCCCACGCAGCAGACCCGTGTGGTCGATCACCGCGTGTCGTAGCGCCCTTTGTCCGAGCCGGGTGGCGACGAGCGCGGCGGGCAGCTCGTCGACCGGGGCGAACACACCGGTCTCCCCGCGGGCCTCGACCACCACCGCGAACCGGCTGTCGCCCGCCTGGTACGGGCCAGCCACCCTGTCGTCGAGGCACTCGACCCGGACCCGTTCGATGACCGTGTCAGCGGGGTCCATCGACGAGGTCCTCTCCCGCGTAGGTGAAGTACCACAGCGGCCGGTAGCACTCCCAGCCCACCGGCTTCAGCCCGGTCGGCGCCATGGCCCGCTCTATGGCCACACGCGCCCGCAGGTAGTACTCCAGGTTCTCCCCGCCCGGCGTCCGCATGGCCTGCATGATCACCGTGTGCGCCTGGAACACCTGGAAGTTCGGGAAGGCGCTCACCACGCTCGCCAGCGCGTTCACCCCGCGCACGAGGTCGTGCATCGGGTCCAGTCCGACGATGTACGTGTACGAGGTGTCCAGCCCCGCTGCCCGCGCCCGCGCCAGCAGGTCCGGCATCTGCTCCGGCCGCAGGTCGGCCTTGGTCGACTTCATCAGGGCCGCCCGTCGGGTGAAGTGCTCGGCCGTGAGTCTGAGCACGAACGGCGAAACCTGCGACGCGATGGCCGCGAACGCCTCGTCGCTGCGCAGCACGGAGGTGAGGAAGCCGATCCGGGCTCGCGCGCCGATACCGGCGCGTTCCAGGGCTGGCCGCAGGGCAGTCAGGTGGGCGACTGCGGCCTCCTCCCGCTCGAAGCAGCCGGTGGAGACGGTGACCTCGGTCAGTTCGGCCAGGTTCCGGCGGGGGTGCTGCGCACCGAGTGCGCGCAGGAGCTCGTCAAGCCCCTGCTGTTCCTGGAGCCGCGGATCGGCCGCGGCTTCCAGGGTGTTGGGACACCACCCGCACCCGACGCACCGGCTCCGGGCGTTGGGGTTGAGGGTCGCGGCCCGACCGTTGTTGCGGAAGTAGCCCCCGACCGCCTCGTCGGCGTCGATGCGCTCGACGTGTGCGACCAGCTCACCGTTCAGCGAAAGCTCGTCGCCCCGGAGCCGGAACGGACTGGTCGACCGGTTCAGCGGAACGATGATCTGCCAGGGGACTTCGGGGCGGCGCGTGAGACGCAGGTTGACCCGGGCCCGGTGGCGGTCCTGTTCGGAAGCGATCCCGTGCAGGTTGACGGCGATCATCAGCACGTCCTCGACGGGCAGCCCATGGGAGAGTGCGGCCCATTCCAGGTCCTGGAGGCGGACGGCACCGGCCGCGCCTTTCGAAGCTGTGGCCTGTTTCCTGGGTAGGTGCGTCATGAAGTACTCCAACTGCAGTTGGTACGTCGGGTCGTTGCTTCGGTGCGAAGCAGTGGGCCACGCCGTTCCCCTCCGGAGGTCCGGCCTGGGAATGGACGACGCCCACTACTCGTCGACAGGTGTCCGGTCCGGGACCGTGGCGGCGGTATCGGGACCAGGTGAAGGCCCGGCTTCGGTCACCACCACGTGTCCGGTCAGGATGAGGCCAGCCAGGTTCGCCCCGATCAGGACGAGTCCGGACGTACGGTCCTCCGATCGCCGGTGCCGGGAGGTCTTCGCCCCGGCGGGCAAGCGCGAGCGGCTCATGAGGCCCCCAGGGAAGCAGTCATATCGCTCCGTAGTGAGGTAGAAGGGTGGGGTGTTGGTCGTTCACGTGGGTCCGCTCGATACCGCAGGGCGGGGGGCACGGGTCCGGTGCTGGACAGTCGAATGCTCCCGATACCGGACGGACGGCAGACAGAGACGGCTTCACGGCGGGGGTTCCTCGCCCGGGACGTCCAACTCCATCCAGACCGTCTTCCCTTGTCCCGGGCCGGGTTCGACCCCCCAGCGCGTGGCCAACGCATCGACCAGGAACAGGCCCCGGCCTCCTTCACGCTCCTCGCTCGGAGGGCGCTGGAACGGCTGTCCGTTGGAGGGGTCCTGCACTTCGACCCGAAGGACTCCGCTGGAGTGGATGACCTTCACCGTGAACGTCATCAGCACCTGGTGTCGGCAGCCGTGGGTCACCGCGTTCGCCATCAGCTCATGGGCCCCCAGGACCACCGCGTCCGCGATGTTCGACAGTCCCCTGTCCGCCATCAGATGGCGAAGCTGATGCCGTCCGCGGGTGACCGCGACCGCTTCCGCCGGGTACTCCGTCACCACTTCGAAGGCACGTTCGCCAGTCGAGATCGGCAGGGTCCCGGCCCGAGTACCGGGATCAGCGCCGGCGAGGTGTCGGACCGTCGTCTCCAGGGCGCTGTCCGGTCGCTGACAAGCAGCGTCGAGGGGGTGCACCTTCATCAGCTCTCTCTCAGCCCTGGTCGGGCTCGATCCGGTCGCCACCTGGCGGGAAGACCTTCTCGGCAGGCGGCAGGTCGGTTGGCAGACGTCGAAGGTCAGCGCTCCCCCTGGCGGCCCTGGGGGCGACCGGAGCCTGCGTCCTCGGCAGCCGTGCCGTGCAGACGACTCCCAGCGGGTCAGTCGCAGGACTCCGACCTGGCAGAGCCGTCGCCCGTACCCTCCGGTACGGCGCCGGCCACCGGGACGGGAAATCCGGGGGGCATGGGTGTGAGGGGGTTTCCCAGGGCCCGCAAGCACACGCGGTCGCCGCGGAACCCGGTACGGGCGTGGAGCCAGCGGCTGTTGTCGATCAGGTAGCCCTGTCCGGCGCGCAGGGTGATGCGCTGCTGAAGCGATTCGATCGCCGAGCGGAGGTGGGGCAGGTACGGGACGAGGAGAGGACTGAACGAGGCGAGGGCGTCCTGGCGCAGGCGGACGGAAACCCGTTCTCCTCGATAGCGGGTGAAGACCTGAGAGGGGTGTCCGCCGCCGTCACCGTAGAAGGCGGTACCCGGGAGGGTCATCGTCTCAAGCGCCTTGGGAGCGCGTTCGAGGAGCAGGGCGTGGAGGGCACGGCCGTCAGTCAGGAGCACGTCCCCGCCGGAGAGCGCGGGCTGTTGGCAGACCAGGAGCATCAAGCGGGGAGGGCAGGGAAGGCTGGAGCGCTCGGTGTGCGCGAGCAGTTCTCCGGCGCCCAGCCCCGCAAGTCCGGGACGTCGGGAGGCGGCACCCCTGTCGCTGATGGTGGTCAACCCGTCCGAGTCGCTGTCGCGGTGCGGCACCAGGCTCATCACCTGTCGGGCGAAGGCAAGGACCTTCGTTCGGGTGTCCAGGCCCTCGACGGTGACCATCCCTTGTGAGTGCAGGAGTTGCATCACGGTGGAGGGCCGCCCGGAGTCGGTAGTGAAGGGCTCGGGCTGCACCCCGACGGAGGTGAGCGAACGGGTCGTCATCGACGTGCTCCTCTGGAATCCGGCTGGACGCCCAGCATTCGTACGAGCAGCGGCTGGCGTAAAGCGACAGATTGTCGACCCGGGCAAAAGCGGCAAGCCCGGCTTCGCTCTGCGGGCGGGTGCTACGTTCCACGGGACATGTCCGCCCTCACGTCTCAGGGACAGCCCATGTACAAACCGTCGCTGTGGCCGGTGTCCGTCAAGGGCGTTGCCCTCGATGCACAGGAGCGGGTGCTGCTCCTGCACAACGAGCGGGACGAGTGGGAGCTGCCGGGCGGGCGGCTGGAGATCGGGCCCGAGGGCAACGGGTCGGCTCCTGCTGACGAGAGTCCCGGCACGGCGCTGGAACGGGAGTTGTCCGAGGAGAGTGGTTGGACGGTGAAGGCCGGGCCCCTGCTTGATGGCGGCGCCTGGATCTACGAGCCGCTTCCCGGCCGTCGGGTGCTGATCGTCACCTACGGCTGCACGGTCCTGACCCCGAGCCGTGTTCCGGTCCTGAGCCACGAGCACAAGGAGATCGGGCTGTTCCACGAGCACGAGGTAGCCGGCCTGACCATGCCGGACGGCTACAAGCGGTCCGTCGCGTCCTGGTACGCCCACCCCGGAAGGTAATCCGCCGTGGATGCCACCGCCTCCGCTTCGGTATCGGCCGTGCGCCGATCGATGCGGCTGGTCTCCTGGCGTTGGGCGACACCGGAAGCCCAGGCCGTCCTCGCCACGCGCAATCTGGCTTCGATCCTGAAGTACTACCGGCGTGTGCACGGCAGCAGCCAGGTGCAGACCGGCGAACTCCTGGGCTACGACAAGACGTACGTCTCCGCGCTCGAGTTGGGCAAACGGCAGCTGAGTGATGTGGGAAGCCTGCGCCATGTCGCCGAGAAGCTCGCTCTGCCGGCACACGTCCTGGGCGTCACCGACCCGGCCGACACCGATCACAGGTCCATGATCCAGTTCGGCGCCTCCACCGTGCGGCTCGCCGAGGTGGCCCGCCAGTGCGGGCACGCTGCCGAGGCCGTCGCCGAGTTGTGGCCGCTCGTCGCTCGCTTGGAAGCCCGCGCCCGGGACGGAGGCACCGAGCGCGACGCCCTGCGGCTCCTTGCGCACGCCCGGATGAGTCTCGGGACTGCCCTGGGCAACGTACTGCCCGAGGAGCGGTTGGCCACCGCCGCACACTGGACCGCCAAGAGCGTGGATGTCGTCCGTGCCTTCGACGACCAGGTCCTCATCGCCTCCGCCCTGCGCATGCACGGCAACGAGTTGCGCAAGGCGGGCCTGATCGGCGCCGCCGTCGACCGGCTCACCCGTGCTGCGGCCATCGCACCCAGTCCCGAGGATCGGGCCGCGGTACTGCCGCTCCTGGCCCGCGCCGCCGGCGCCCTCGGCAACGCGGTGCTGTTCGACCACACCGTCCGCGAGGCCCACCAGCTCCTCGACACCGTCGAGCACACCAGCCTCGTCAACCCCAGCGCCCTCTACGAAATCCGCCTTCGGGGCCTCGTCTCCACCGGCCGCACCCGCGAGGCAATACGGCATGCCGAGTCCGCCCCACCGGCCCCGACCATCGCGGTCGCACCCCAGTGGCGTGTCATCGAACTCATCACCACCGGCCGCGTCCGCCTTCTCGCCGGCGACAGCCGTGAGGCTGCCCAGCTCCTGGCAACGGCTGTGCGTGAGGCCCAGGCCCAGCGTCTCCCGCACCAGCTCCAGCGCGTCCAACGGGCTACCGCCGGCAAACTGCCCGACACCCATGACGCGGCCACTCATGCCCTGGCTCAGCTCCGGACCGAGATCGCTGCCTAGCCGAGGTCGAGTGCCTCGCGACTGGAGTGCACCCGGGTGCCGCGTTCCCATCGAGCAGACCTCTCGAACGGACATCAAGACACCCTTCTCCAGCCCGGTTCGGTGGTGAACGTCCAGTGCAGTGCCACGAGTTTGGAGGCGGGTGAGCATCGCGGGCATCGCCGTGGCGATATCGCTGCAGCGATATCGGTCTCCACCTAGCCTGGGCTCACGGTTGGGGCATGCTGGACCGCGAGCAGAAGAGCCGAGGTGGACATGTCAGAGAAGGTCGGGCGTGCATGCGTGCGGTGCGGGCAGCCGATCAGCCGGTACAACCCGGATACGCGCTGTTCCGCCTGCGCCCGAGGTGGGGGCACACCAACGATTCCGGACCGGGCCTGGCGTGATGAGGAAGTGCACCGGGCCCTTGCCACCTGGGACTTCGGGACGGTTCTCCGTCTGGTTCGGCGCCGCTCCGGGCTCTCACAGAAGGCCGTACAGGAGCTGACGGGGCTGACCCAGAGCTTCATCTCGGACGTGGAACGCGGCCACAAGCAGGTCAACGGCCGCGAGGCGATCATCGATGTCCTGTCCGGGCTCGGCCTTCCGCCAGACCTGCGTTCTCTCCTCCTCTCCCCGTTCGCGCAGGCCGAACCGCGGAGGCGCGTCGAGGCCCTCGACCCGGCTCAGCCCTGGACAGCGGCTCGTATGGTGGCGTCACTGGAAGCAGCCGCCGGAGGGGCCATGAACGGATTGAACCGCCGCGGTGCGATCGCCGCTCTGGGCGGGACCGGACTCACGCAGTACATCCTGCAGGCGGCCGTCGCCCCACCCGAGGCCATGGCCGCCGCCCGGAACGGAATCAACGTCTCCGACCAACTCCTCACCGGTCTGCAGTCCACCACCGACGCTCTGCGTCAGGCCGACGCCAACCACGGCAGCGGCAACCTCGCCCGTGCCGCCACGGCGCACCTGAGAGTCCTCCTTCGGCTCCTGAAGGAAGGTGACTTCAACGAGGCGACGGGTCGACGTCTCGCAGCGGTGACAGCGGACACCGCGATGCAGACCGGCTGGTACCACTTCGACAGCGGCGCCCACTCCGTCGCCCACAACCTTCTTCTCGGCGCCCTGCGCGCTGCCCATGCCAGCGGCGACAGCAGGCTGCGAGCCGGGGCGCTGTCCTTCCTCGCCATCCACGGCTACTCCGCCGGCAACCCCCGCGACGCCATCACCGCCGCGCGCACAGGCCGTCAAATCATCGCCGGCCGGGACGCACCCGCGCTGCACGCCATGCTCCTCACGCGCCAGGCCCGAGGCCACGCCCGCCTGCGAGAGGACCGGGAGGCCCGCATCGCCCTGGAAGAGGCGCAGGTCCTGTGCGCCCGCGGGCGCGGAGAGGACGACCCGCACTGGTTGTACTGGATGAACCCCGGCGAGATCCTGGGCCAGACCGGCAGCTGCTTGCTCGACCTCGGCCGCCCCGACGAAGCCGCCCGCATCTTTGCCGCTGCCCGCAACACCCTCAGCCCGGACGAGACCCGAACCCGCGCCCAGTTCCTCTCCCGCGCCGCGACAGCCCAGATGCGCGCTGGCGACGTCGACGGAGGCTCTGCCACCGGGCACGAAGTGTTCTCCCTCGTCGCCGGGGTCCGCTCCGCACGGCTGGACGACAACCTCGCCCTGATGCTCTCCGAGGCGGGCCGCTACCCCTCGGTGGGACTCGCCCAGGAACTCCTGGAGCGCGGCCAGGCCGTCCTGAAGGAGCGTGCCGCGTGATCCTTGTCCTGTGGGACATCGACCGCACTCTCCTCTACACCGGCGACATCGACCGACGCGTCTACAGGGAGACCTTCACCAGCGTGGTGGGCCGTGCCCCGACAGCCCTGCCTGCCCGTGGTACCGGGGTCACCATGCCCCTGGCCGTCCGCGAACTCCTGCGCGCCAACCAGGTTCCGGAACAGGAGGTGGAGACGTTCGCCGCCCGCATCGTCGCCGAACTTCCCCAGCGCCTCACCAGCCATCGGGAGTTGCTGGCCAGTGACGGGATCATCCTGCCCGGAGCTGTGGACGCGCTCGCCGCGGTCCAGCAGTCAGAGCACCTGATCCCCACCGTCGTCACCGGCAACCTGCGAGGCAGCGCCGAGACCAAGCTGTCCGTGCTGGGACTCATCGGCTACCTCGACACCAGCATCGGCGGTTACGCGTCCGACGACCCCCATCGTCCCGCTCTCGTTCGCATCGCGCAGGACCGGGCTGCCGCGAAGCACGGAGGCCGGTTCACCCGCGACAACACAGTGATCGTGGGGGACTCCCTTGAAGACGTGCGCACCGGCCTGGAAGGCGGCGCCAGGATCATCGCGGTCGCATCAGGGACCACCAGCGCTCAGCAGCTGCGCGACGCAGGAGCATCGCACGTTCTGTCCGACCTCACCTCGGCTACCACCCTCCTCCACCTCATCGACGAGGCACACCCCACGTCCTAGCGGAACTACCCGCCACCCCGGACTCCATGTCCCTCACCATCGTCCTGTGCGCCCTCGCCACCCTGGCGGAGTCCACGACCGTGCCGGTCACGTCTCAGGCCGAAGGTTCCGTTCGATACCGTCAAGAACCTTGATCCGGGCCTTCAACTGAGCTGTCAGTGCTCGTGCTTGCCTTCTTGCCGCGTCCGGCTCGGCGGGCAGACAAGCTCGGGCCAGGGCCGTGAACTCCTCGCGGAGGGCGGGTTCGAGTGCGGCTTCGGGAAGGCGGACCATCACCGGATAGGCGGCGATCTCGCTGACGTCCCACCTCCCGTCGGGCGCACTGGTCGCCCAGATCACCGTGCCGCTGTCGGGTACGAGGGTGAGGCTGCATCCCGGCCCGATCAGCCGGGCGAGCTCCGGCAGGGGGATGCCGCGCGAGCCGGCGAGGTCGGCTGCCGCGCGAGCAGTCGCGACGCTGACGCGAGCGGTCGCGTTCTGAACGAGGCGTCGCCGCTCGACGAGGTCGTGCAGGGGGGTCGCGTTCGCGACGCGGGCGTGGTCCTCCGCCCCGGCCCAGCTCACCATGGCCATTCGGTGGTTCGGGCTGGCGGCCGGACTGAGGACGTGGACGACGGCGGTGACCGGTTCCCAGCCCAGGGCGGGCAAGCTCATCCGCAGGGTGACTCCGTCGGCGTGCTTGCGGACGCGGGTGGACGCGTCCCAGATCGCCCGAACATCCGGGTCGGTGCAGACCTCGTCGACCAGCGCGGCGATCCGGGGGTCGGTGTCGCCCCGGTGCACGAGGGCGTACCTGAGCTGCTGCACGCCGATCTCCGATGCGTGGCGGTGCCAGTCGTGCACCTGTGTGCGTGCCTCTCGGCTGAGCAGGAGCCAGCGCATCAGGTTGGCCCCGGGGTCCAGCAGCCCGGGCCACAGCGCGGCGGCGGCGCGGGAGTAGGACGTGACGGTCCACGAAGTGTCGTAGACGATGGCGGGAGCGGTCTGCGTGGCGACCAGCAGGTCCAAAAGAGCCGTCGGTTGCGTGCTGTCGTCCTCGGGAGGCTTGGAGACGTCTACGGAGCGGCCGACTAGGGCAGCGAGGGTCTTGCGTTCGGCGGGGTCGAGTCGGAGGGCATCGGCGAGCGCGGGCAGGCACCGGGCAACCTGAACGGGAGCGGCACCGGTTTCCAGGTCGCGCACCCATCTCTCGGACCGGCCCACCGCAGCGGCAAGCGCCTTCTGCGTCATCGGCTGACCGTGCTCGCCAGCAGTTGTCCGCCACGCTTTGACGAGATCGCCGAGCCTCAGCGCCCGGCCGATCCGTGGAGCGGCGGCCGGCGACGTCGGCCGGTCACCCTCGCCGTCGCGGGTTCGACGACCCACAGGAGGAGCACTCACGGCAATTCCTTGATCTTGCGCAAACTGAAAAATCGAATAGATATTACGCGATTCGACTCTCGGAGTTTACGAGGGGACGTGGTGCATGAGTCGTTATGCACGGTCTTCGAGTGGTTGGACGAGGTGAGGGTCCCCGCCAAACCGGGTGCGATGGAGGCTAGCGGTGGCGTAGAGCTGGGCGCGGGGGCCGACGAGGGTGTCGAGGACGGGGAAGTGGTCGCACACCTGTCGGGCGAGTGCGGGGCTGGTGAGGCTGTAGCACCGGACGCGAGGGCGGAGCCAGAGCGATCGGCTGTGTCTCCGGAACGACCTCGGCGGCGCGGATAATGCCATCGCCAGCCTCGCTGATTCCTCGCAGCTCCTAGCACGCGTCGCGACCGAGACCCCGCAGAAGCGGGCGCTCGTCGAGAGGGCCGTCCAGGTTCCTCTATCACCGATGACCCGGCTCACCCAAGCTTGTCTTTCTCCAGAACATCCTCCTGTCACCTCACCGCTGGACGACAGGAACGTAGCCATGCCTCAGACAACAACCTCACAGCATGGAACGGCCTTCTTGAGCCTCCCCCAGGCAGCCACGTACCTGGGACTCTCCCCGAACACCCTTTACGTCTGGCGTCACCGGCGCCAAGGACCGCCGAGCTTCCGCATGGGCCGTCGCGTCATGTATCGGATCACAACTCTTGACGAGTGGATTCGAGAACAAGAGCTGTCCGATTCTCGTTCAAACCCCTCTCTTGACCCTGTTGCCCAAAAACCTCAACCACGGGCGCGCAGGGTCGCATAGCGCGACTCTCCTCGAAGAACTTCTCAAAGAGACCTCCGAATCCGGGATAGGGGCCAGCCCAGGTCAGCGTTCACCACACCCAGTCGGAGGAGCCACCGCACCACAAGGAGAGCACCCAGCGCATGGCCGGTTACATAGAAGACCGATGGCTGAAGAAGCGGCCGAACAAGGAGACCGGCAAACGCGAGCGCACCGCCCTGTACGGCACGGGCAAGCGGTACCGGGTCAAGGGCATACCTGGCATCCAGGACCGCTCGTTCACCACAAGCGAGGACGCCAAGAAGTGGCTGGCGACCGCCACGACGGACTCCCGCCGAGGCGAGTTCATCGACCCCCGCGACGGCGCGATCTCGGTCGGCGACTACATCGTGGAGCACTGGTGGCCGGGCCGTACCGATGAGCCCTCGACCGCCGGCACGATGGCCAGCCGGATCAACAACCATCTCATCCCGCTGCTCGGCGACGTGGCGCTGCGGGACATCGACGCGTCCACCCTGCGCACCTTCAAGGCGACCCTGCTGACACGGGTCGAGGACTCGACCGCGGAGGTGATCTGGGGGCACCTCTCGTCCGTCCTCAACAGCGCCGTGGACGATCAGCGGCTTCTGCGGAACCCGCTCAAGGTCCACAAGAGCGTCAAGGCCCCGCGCGCCAAGGAGAAGAAGGCCAAGGCGTGGTCCCGCACGACCGTCGACGCCGTCCGGGAACACCTTCAGGAGCGCTACCGGTTCGCCGTGGACCTGGGGCTCGGGCTCGGGCTTCGCCAGGGCGAGGCGTTCGGTCTGGCGGAGGAGGACTTCGACTTCACGAACATGGTCGTACGCATCCGGCGTCAGCTCCGGTGGGACACGAAGGGGCGTCCGTACCTCTGTCTGCCCAAGGGCGGCAAGACGCGGGAGGTGCCGCTCTCCCCCAACCTGGCGGCTCGTGCTCGCGCGCACTTCCGCCGTTTCCCTTCGACGGCGTGCACTCTCCCCTGGCGGAACCCGGAGCCGCCGACCAACCCTCTGGAGGAGCGGCAGCGGCGACCGATCACCGCGCAGCTCGTCCTCACGACCTCCCACGGGAACCGGATCTACTACAGGACCTGGAACGAGCGGAGCTGGCGGCCCGCACTCGCGGCCGTCGGACTGCTCACCGTCATCGGGGAGAAGGTCCAGCGGTACGGCGGTCGGGTCCGCCGCTACCCCGTCTACGCATCGTCGCGGTCGGACATGTTCCATGTCCTGCGGCACACCTACGCCAGCGTGCAGCTGGAGGCCGGCGAGTCCGTGGTGAGCCTCGCGGCCTGGCTCGGGCACTCCTCCCCCAAGATCACGCTCGACCACTACGCTCACTTCATGCCCGGGGCCGGGCGGCGCGGTCTGGCGGCGATGGACTCCTGGCTCGCCGATGCCGGACGCAAAGTCCCTGAGAAGTCCCTGGCCGCCGGTTGGGCCACCGGTCTCACCCTGAAACCCCAGCTCAGGGGCATGATCAACATGACCGACACCGTGAACGTCAAGTACAAGGAGACCGCCCTCGGCGGGCTCGCGGTGAACATCATCGAGTGCTGAAGGATGGGCCCCGGCCGGCCCTTCCGCGTCCTTCGGCACGCTCAGGGCCTCCCGGACCGCACGGCGCGCGTCGGCCCGGAGCCCCGTGTGACCCGATCCGGGGTCACGTCCAGTGGATTCGCCGGGGCGGACGACGATAAAATCGCGAGGCAAGGCCCGCGGTGCAGGGAAGCCGGTGCGATTCCGGCACGGTCCCGCCACTGTGACCGGGGAGCGCGTCGTCGAGCAGGACGCCACTGACGAGTTGGACGTCGGGAAGGCGGACGGCGTGCGCTGATCCGGGAGTCAGGATACCGGCCGCGGGACGTTCCGTGTTGTCCACGAGGATGGAGCTGACACGCATGGCACCGTTGCGCACCCACGACTCCGCTGAACCCGCGCTCTGACGGATTCCGGCCATCCGCGATCCCGCGCCCCGGCCCTCGTCGCACCCGCCCGGGTGCGGGCCCTCGTGCGCGCCATCCCCGGCTCCCTCCTGACGAGAGCAGGTAGTCATGGTCCCAGAGCACGAACGCGCTTCCCTGCGCGCATGGACGCCCTTCGTCGGCGACGAGCGCACCCCGGGTGCTGCGGAGGCCCACGGCGAGGTCCGCGCCCTCGACGTGCCCGTCCCGGTGCCGTTCGCCCACCACCCCTCCGGTGCCGGGAAGGGGTCCGACTCCGGCCACCGCGACCGGTACGGTCCGCACGCCGTCCGCTCCCGCCGGCCGGCCGGGCTGCGCGAAGGCGCGGGCTCCACGATTCCCACGGCGGGTTGAGCGGCCGTGACCAGCGCCCTGCTCAACGAGGACCAGCAAGCCCTCGTCGAGGCCACCCTCGACTTCACCCGGGAGCACCTCGCGCCCCGTGCCCTGGAGTGGGACCGCGACGAGCACTTCCCGGTGGACGTGCTGCGCAAGGCGGCCGCACTGGGCCTGGGCGGCATCTACGTCCGCGAGGAGTCCGGCGGCTCCGGTCTCAACCGGTCCGACGGGGTCCTCGTGTTCGAGACGCTCGCCTCCGGCTGCCCGTCCATCGCGGGCTACCTCTCCATCCACAACATGGCCGCCTGGATGATCGACCACTACGCCGACGACTCCCAACGCGAACGGTGGCTGCCGCGCCTGTGCA
The DNA here is from genome assembly GCF_040296045.1 of Streptomyces sp. NPDC002490. Classification (NCBI taxonomy): domain Bacteria; kingdom Bacillati; phylum Actinomycetota; class Actinomycetes; order Kitasatosporales; family Streptomycetaceae; genus Streptomyces; species Streptomyces sp. NPDC002490. The sequence continues at coordinate 146,153 of NZ_JBEOWM010000005.1, forward strand.
CCATGGACGACCTCGCCAGCTACTGCCTCGCCGAACCGGGCGCGGGTTCCGACGCGGCGGCCCTGACGACCCGCGCCGTACGGGACGGTGACGGCTGGGTCCTCACCGGCGTCAAGCAGTTCGTCTCCGGTGCGGGGGCCTCCCGGTTGTACGTCGTGCTGGCCCGCACCGGCGGCGCGGGCGCCGAGGGGGTGTCCGCGTTCGTCGTCGACCGGGACGACCCGAACCTCTCCTTCGGGCGGCCCGAACGGAAGATGGGCTGGAACGCCCAGCCGACCCGTCAGGTGGTCCTGAACGGGGTCCGCCTGCCGGCCGACCGGCTCCTCGGTCGTGAGGGACAGGGCTTCCGGATCGCCATGCACGGGCTCGACAGCGGCCGTCTCGGCATCGCCGCCTGTTCCCTGGGCGGGGCCCGCAGCGCCCTCGACCGCAGCCTCGCCCACCTCGCCGACCGCGAGGCGTTCGGCCAGCGCCTCCTCGACGCCCAGGCCCTGCGCTTCCGGCTCGCCGACATGGCGACCGAACTCACCGCGGCCTGGGCCCTGGTCCAACAGGCCGCACAGGCGCTCGACCGGGGCGATCCGCAGGCGCCCTACCTGTGCGCGATGGCGAAGCGGTTCGCCACCGACACGGGCTACTCGGTCGCCGATCGTGCACTCCAGCTCCACGGTGGGTACGGCTACCTCAACGAGTACGGCATCGAGAAGATCGTCCGCGACCTGCGGGTCCACCAGATCCTGGAAGGAACCAACGAGATCATGCGCGTCATCGTGGCCCGGGGGATGACGGAGGCGTTCGGATGAGCGACGTCCTGTTCCACACGCGGGGCCGTGCCGCCCACATCACCCTCAACCGCCCCCGGGCGTTGAACTCCCTCACCCACCAGATGGTGCTCCGCATCGACGGGGCGCTCACGGAATGGGAGCGCGACCCCGCCGTGGAGACGGTCGTCATCAGCGGCGCCGGGGAGCGCGGTCTCTGCGCGGGTGGCGACATCCGCGCCATCCACGACGACGCCCGCGACGGCGACGGCGACGGAACCGCCTCGGCCGCCTTCTGGCGCGACGAGTACCGCCTCAACGCCCGGATCGCCCGCTACCCGAAGCCGTACGTCGCCCTCATGGACGGCCTCGTCATGGGCGGCGGCGTGGGCGTCTCCGCGCACGGCAGCGTCCGGGTCGTCACCGAGCGCTCCGACATCGCCATGCCCGAGACCGGCATCGGGTTCGTCCCCGATGTCGGCGGCACCCATCTGCTCGCCCTCGCCCCCGGAGAACTCGGCACCCACCTCGCCCTGACCGGCGCGCGGATCGGCGCCGCGGACGCCCTGCTGTGCGGTCTCGCCGACCACTACGTGCCCTCGGCCTCGCTCCGCCCCCTCGTCGACGACCTCGCCCGGCTGCCGGTGCACGAGGCCCTCGCGCGTCACGTCCAGGCCCCTTTGCCGGGGGAACTGACCGAGCAACGGGAGTGGATCGACGACTGCTACCGCGCGGACACCGTCGAGGAGATCCTCCGACGCCTCCTCGCCCGGGGCCGCCCCGCCGCCGCGGAAGCCGCCGAGACCCTGCTCGCCAGGTCCCCGACCGCCCTCAAGGTCACCCTCGCCGCGCTGCGCCGCGTCCGTCGGCTCGGACCGCTGGAGCGGGTCCTCGACCAGGAGTACCGCGTCTCCTGCGCCTGCCTGCGCCACCCCGACCTGGTGGAGGGCATCCGTGCCCGGATCGTGGACAAGGACCACGAGCCCCGCTGGTCGCCGGCGACCCTCGCGGAAGTCGCCGAAGCGGATGTGGAGGGCTTCTTCGCCCCGCTCGGCGAGCGGGAACTCGGTCTCGCCGACCGGTCCCGCACCACCGAGGAGGTGCCCTGGTGAGCCGGACCGTCCTGGTCCCCGGAGGCGGACGCACGGGCGGGGCCGGGACGCCGGAGCGTCCCGGCCCCGCAGGACCGGAGGTCAGGCGGAGGGCAGTTCGCCCCGGACGGTGCGGGCCGCGGTGACCAGGTTCTCCAGCGAGGCACGGGTCTCGGGCCAGCCGCGGGTCTTCAGACCGCAGTCGGGGTTGACCCAGAGCCGCTCCGCGGGGATCGCCTCCAGGCCGGTGCGCAGCAGCTCGGCGGCCTCCTCCGCGCTCGGCACCCGGGGGGAGTGGATGTCGTAGACGCCCGGGCCGGCTTCGCGCGGATAGCCGTGGGCCGCGAGTTCGCGGGCGACCTGCATGTGGGAGCGGGCGGCTTCGAGGCTGATGACGTCGGCGTCGAGGTCGTCGATGGCCTGGACGATGTCGCCGAACTCGGCGTAACACATGTGGGTGTGGATCTGGGTGCCGGGGGCCGCGCCGGCGGTGCTGAGCCGGAACGCCTCGGTGGCCCACGCCAGGTACGCCCCGTGGTCGGCGGCCCGCAGCGGCAGCGTCTCGCGCAGCGCGGGTTCGTCGACCTGGATGACGGCGGTGCCGGCGGCCTCCAGGTCGTTCACCTCCTCGCGCAGGGCGAGGGCGACCTGGCGGGCGGTGTCGCCGAGGGGCTGGTCGTCGCGGACGAAGGACCAGGCGAGCATGGTGACGGGCCCGGTGAGCATGCCCTTGACCGGGCGGTCGCTGAGCGACTGGGCGTAGGACGTCCAGCGGACCGTCATCGGCTCGGGGCGGGAGATGTCCCCGGCGAGGATCGGCGGGCGGACGTAGCGGGTGCCGTAGGACTGGACCCAGCCGTGCTGGGTGGCGAGGTAGCCGGTGAGCTGCTCGGCGAAGTACTGCACCATGTCGTTGCGCTCGGGCTCGCCGTGCACCAGGACGTCGATCCCGGTCTTCTCCTGGAAGGAGACGACCTCCTGGATCTCCGCCTTGATCCGCTCCTCGTAGCCGGCCGTGTCGATGCGACCGGCGCGCAGGTCGGCGCGGGCGGTGCGCAGTTCGGTGGTCTGGGGGAAGGAGCCGATGGTGGTGGTGGGCAGCAGCGGCAGCCCGAGGCGGGCGCGCTGGGCCGCGGCGCGTTCGGCGTACGGCTGGGAGCGGCGGGCGTCGGCGTCGGTGACGGCCTCGGCGCGGGCGCGCACCGCGGGGTCGCGGGTGATGGGCGAGGCGGCGCGGGAGGCGAGGGCGGCCCGGTTGGCCGAGAGTTCGCCCTCGATGGCGGCGGTGCCCCGGCCCAGTCCCCGGGCGAGGGTGACGATCTCGGCGGTCTTCTGCCGGGCGAAGGCCAGCCAGCGCAGGATCTGTGGGTCGATGTCGCGTTCGACGGAGGTGTCGAGCGGCACGTGCAGCAGGGAGCAGGAGGCGGCGACGTCGACCCGGTCGGCGAGACCCAGCAGGGTGCCGAGGGTGGCGAGGGACTTCTCCAGGTCGTTGATCCAGATGTTGCGGCCGTTGACGACTCCGGCCACCAGGCGCTTGCCGGGGAGTCCGCCGACCGCTGCCAGGGCGTCCAGGTTGGCGGACGCGGCCTCGGTGAAGTCCAGGGCCAGGCCGTCCACGGGCGCCTTGGCCAGCACGGGCAGCGCTTCGCCGAGCCGGTCGAAGTACGAGGCCACCAGCAGCTTCGGGCGGTCGGTGAGGGCGCCGAGGGCGCGGTAGGCGCGGGCGGCGGCGTCGAGTTGGGCCGGGGTGCGGTCCTGGACCAGGGCGGGCTCGTCCACCTGCACCCACTGCGCGCCGGCGGCCCGCAGGTCGGCGAGGACCTCGGCGTACACCGGCAGGAGACGGTCCAGCAGGGTCAACGGGTCGAAGTCGCCGGCCACGTCGGGGGCCGGCTTGGCGAGGAGCAGGTAGGTGATCGGGCCGACCAGGACCGGCCGGGCCGTCAGGCCCAGGGCGAGGGCCTCCTTCAACTCGGCGACCTGCTGGGCCGGGTTCGCCGTGAAGACCGTGTCGGGTCCGAGTTCGGGGACCAGGTAGTGGTAGTTGGTGTCGAACCACTTGGTCATCTCCAGCGGCGCCACGTCCTGGGTGCCGCGGGCCATCGCGAAGTAGCCGCCGAGCGGATCGGCGTCGACGGCGGCGCGGTGCCGCTCGGGGATCGCACCCACCATGACGGTGGTGTCGAGGACGTGGTCGTAGTACGAGAAGTCCCCGGTGGGGACCTCGTCGATGCCGGCGGCGGCCAGGGCGCGCCAGTGGGCGGCGCGCAGTTCGGCGGCGGTGGCACGGAGGGAGTCGGCGGTGACCCGACCCTTCCAGTGCCCTTCGATCGCCTTCTTCAGTTCCCGGTGCCGGCCCTGGCGGGGGTAGCCGTACACGGTGGCCCGTGCTGCCGCGGCTGCGGACGTCGCTGTCACGGAGATCTCCTTCGCGAGATGGATCCCTGGGGTCCCGGGGACGGGACGAGAACGCGAAGGAACGACGGACCGGACGGCGACGACCCGTGTGCAAGAGCACGGCCGTTCCGTCTGGTGTGTGCGCCGACCCGCCCTCGAGGTCACCGGGATGTCCACGCGCGGAACGGTCCGCGCGCGGGCGGTCGGCAGGTCTTCGGACTCGCGGGCGCGCCCGCCGGAACCTTCCGGCGGACCCCTACTGGCCGTCGCTTCCCAGGTCCGGTACCTCGGACCCAGTGCGTATGACGGCGGTCGTTCCCACTCACCGCTGCGGGGCAGTCCCGGATTCCCACCGGGTTCCCTCTTGCGACACCCCGCCTGGCGGGCGGGGCGAACCGACTGCTGCGGGTCAGCCTACGGGGCGCGACCACGGGGCGAACCGACCGGCCGGCATCCCGCGAGGTGATGCGGACCACACTCCGCGGGAGCGGGGCGCACGGCGGATCAGAGCGAGCGCAACAGCTCCAACGTCCGTTCGAGTTCGTCGCGCAGTGCCTGCCCGGCCGCCTCGGCGTCCCCCTGCACGACGGCCTCCACCAGTGCGGCGTGCCCCTCCTCGCCGTGGTTCGGGTCGTCGAAGCGCAGGTTGAACAGTTCCACCAGGTCCAGCAACCGCTGTTGCAGTACGGGTATGAACTCGGTGAACAGGCCGGTGAGCACCGGGTTGTGCGCCGCGGCGACCACTGCCCGGTGCAGGGCGATGTCCGCCACGACGAACTCGGCGTTGCCCGCGTGCGCCGCCTCGCGGCGCTTGGCCAGGACGTCGAGTAGGGCCACGACGTCCTGGTCGGTCCGGCGTCGCGCGGCCAACTGCGCCGCTTCGACCTCGATGAGCATCCGGACCTCGTAGACGTCGGTGATGGCCGCCTGCCGGAGCTGGGCGGACCAGTTCTCCCTGGGTTCGGTGGCGATCACGAAGACGCCCGCCCCTTGACGCGCCTGCACCAGCCCGGCGCCGGCCAGGGCCCGCAGCGCCTCCCGGACCGTCGAGCGCCCCACCCCCAGCGACTTGGCCAGGGTGCTCTCACCGGGCAGCTTCGTCCCCACGCCCCATTCGCCGTCGGTGATCTGCTCGCGCAGATGGTCCGTGGCCTGCTCGACCAAGGGTGACGGCCGCAAAGCACCTAGTGACATGTGAAATTCACCTTCCCGCACCCCTTGAGTTGTCTGAGGAGCTGAGTTGTCGTTACTGTACCCGCATGCTGCAGCACGGGCTCCTCCTCGGTTGCCGCTGCGGGGTCTGAAGCGACCGGCACCCCGCAGCGGGTGCCGGGCTGCGCCGGTCGTGTGGTGACCGACCGAAAGAAGCTCCCGCATCATGGAATCCCCCTTCTCCGGCACGACGTTCCCCACCCTGCGCATCCCCTCCGGCGACCTTCCGGCGGACGCTCCGCGCTGGAACCCCCAGCGCCCGAGCGCCATGCCCCACCAGCGCTACCTGCCCGTGCAGGAACGGGTCGCCCTCCCCCTGACGGACCGCACCTGGCCGTCCCGGAACCTCGAACGGGCCCCCCTGTGGGTGCCGGTCGACCTGCGCGACGGCAACCAGGCGCTCGCCGAGCCCATGGACACCGCGCGCAAGCGCCGGTTCTTCGACCTCCTGGTCACCATGGGCTTCAAGGAGATCGAGGTCGGCTACCCGTCCGCCAGTCAGACCGACTTCGACTTCGTGCGGCACCTGGCGGAGAGCGGTGCGGTCCCCGACGACGTGACGATCTCCGTGTTCACCGCGGCCCGCGCCGATCTGATCGACCGGACCCTGGCCTCCGTCGTCGGTCTGCCCCGCACCCTCGTGCACCTCTACACCGCCACCGCACCCACCTGGCGCAACGTGGTCCTGGGCCGCTCCCGGGACGAGGTGCACCGACTGATCCGGGACGCCGCCACCCACGTCCTGCGCGGTGCCGAGGCCCAGGCCGGCGCCGACATCCGCTTCGAGTTCTCCCCCGAGGTCTTCAACCTCACCGAACCGGACTTCGTCCTGGAGGTGTGCAACGGCCTCACCGAGCTGTGGGAGGCCAGCCCCGACCGGCCGGTGGTCCACAACCTGCCGGCGACGGTGGAGATCGCCACCCCCAACGTGTACGCGGACCAGATCGAGTACATGCACCGCCACCTGGCGCGCCGCGAGTCCGTGATCCTCTCCGTCCACCCGCACAACGACCGCGGCACCGGCGTGGCCTGCGCCGAACTCGCCGTCCTGGCGGGCGCCCAGCGCGTGGAGGGCTGCCTGTTCGGCAACGGGGAACGCACCGGCAACGTCGACCTGGTCACCCTCGCCCTGAACCTGCACGCCCAGGGCGTCAACCCGATGGTCGACCTCTCCGACATCGACGCCGTGCGCGAGGTGGTGGAGCACTGCAACCGGCTGCCGGTGCACCCCCGCCACCCGTACGGCGGCGACCTGGTGCACACGGCCTTCTCCGGCACCCACCAGGACGCGATCTCCAAGGGCCTGACCCACCACGCCAAGCAGGCCGCCGAGGCGGGCCTGCCCGTGGAACTGGCCCCGTGGTCGGTGCCCTACCTGCCCATCGACCCGGCGGACATCGGCCGCACCTACGAGGCCGTCATCCGCATCAACTCCCAGTCCGGCAAGGGGGGCATCGCCCACCTCCTGCGCACCCACCACGGCCTGGACCTGCCCCAGGCGATGCGCCCCGACTTCTCCCGCGCCGTGCAGCGCACCACCGACACCACCGGTCAGGAGCTCTCCCCCAAGGAACTGTTCGAGCTCTTCCGCACGACCTACCTCTCCCCGGCCCTCGACGGGCCGGTCCGCCTGGACTCCTGGAGCGCCACGGAACCCCGCCCGGGCGAGCACCACCTCACCGGCGTCCTGCACGTCGACGGTGCGGAGCGGACCTGCCGGGGCACCGGCAACGGGCCGCTGGCCGCCCTCGCGGACGCCCTGCGCACCCTGGGCATCGACATCGATGTGCTCGGCTACAGCGAGCACTCCACCACCAGCGGCCCGGACAGCCCCGCCGTCGCCTACGTCGAGTGCCGCGTCAACGGCGTCACCCGCTGGGGCGCCGGCTGGGACACCTCGGTCCTGACCGCCTCGGTCCACGCCGTGATGGCCGCCGTCAACCGGGTGGGACACCCCGCCTCGTGAACGCGCTCCCCGTACTCCGGGTGCAGGACGCGGAGGTCGTCCGCGACGGCAACCCCATCCTGCGCGAGATGTCGCTGACGGTGCGGGCCGGCGAGCACTGGGCACTGCTCGGGTCCAACGGCGCCGGCAAGACCACCCTGCTCAGCCTCCTCGGTGCACTCACCCATCCGACCCGCGGCACCGTCGAGGTGCTCGGCCACCGGTTGGGGCGGGTGGACCTGCGCCAGCTCCGCTCCCTGGTCGGCCACGTCAACCCGCGCCACGACCTGCGCTCGCCCCTGCGGGTCCGCGACGTGGTGCTGACCGGGCTGACCAACACCACCGAGCGGGTGCCCCGTTGGGAGCCGACGCCCGCGCAGCGGACGACGGCCGACCGGCTGATCGACCTGCTCGGCCTCGCCGACCGGGTCGGCGCACGCTGGCCGACCCTGTCGCAGGGGGAGCGCGGGCGCACGCTGATCGCCCGGGCGCTGATGCCCAGTCCCCGGCTGCTGCTGCTCGACGAGCCCGCCACCGGTCTGGACGTCGCCGGCCGGGAGCAACTCATCGACCGGCTCGACACGCTGCAACGCGCCCACCCGGAACTCGCCTCCGTCCTGGTCACCCACCACCTGGAGGAGCTCCCCCCGGGCACGACCCATGTGATGCTGCTGCGCGACGGGCGCTGCCTCGCCTCCGGCACCGCCGACGAGGTCCTGACCAGCGACCGGGTGAGCGCGTGCTTCGACCACCCCGTCCGGCTCACCCGCGTCGACGGCCGGTGGAACGTGCGGGCGAGGCGTTCGGTCGGACCGCTCGTCGACTGAAGCCGGGTCGCGGTCGGTGCCCGCACTCCGGGGTGCACCGACCGCGACCGGTCCGCTCAGGTCAGCTGTTCCTCGGCCCGTTCGACGGCCCCGCGGGCCCGTTCCCAGTCCCCCTCGAAGTGGTCCGCGAGGGCGTGCAGCCACCGCTCGACGCCGAAGCCGACGCAACTGGTGGAGACCGGGCCCCCGCCGGCCAGCGAGATGGCGCAGCGTTCGCCGAAGAAGGTGTGGTGCGTGTTCACGGAGGCGATCGCCAGGTCCTTGTAGACGTACTCGTGCTTGACCGGAACGATCTGCTGGAAGGCGGCGCGCGCGCCGGCCCGGTCGTGGAAGGGGTCCGAGGCCACGCGGCGTTCCAGCGGCAGACCGATCTCACCGGCCAGCGCGTCCAGGAACCACGCCGAGTGGTCGAGGTGGGCCGCGGTGCGTTCCGGGGTTCCCAACGCCACCACCTCGCGCATCCGGAACGCCTTCAGACGTCGGATCCCGTCGTAGTGGCTCTCGTTGCGGAAGCACTGTCCTTGCAGGGTCACCAATTCGACCTCCCGGGACACCTGCCGGTTCCGGTAGTGGAGGTACACCCCGTAACAGGCGCTGGACGGAAGGGCCAGGTCCGCCGGACCGAGCGAGGCCGGAGGGAAGGCGCCCGATGCGGCCTCCCGTTCGATCCGGTCGTTCCCGGCGACCTCCAGGGCGGAGGAGACGAGGGCGAGGTGGGGGAAGTTCCGGTAGACGTCGAGGACGGCCAGGTCGGTGACCGGCAACAGCGGCGGAACGGTCAGGGCGACCGCGCCCGCTCCTCGGGCCCATCGGACGTGGATGCGGTCCAGCGTCTCGGCGAGTCGTGTCGGCTCCTCCTCCAGTGCGACAAGCCCTTCTGACACCCGGACGCCGGTCGTGATGCTCATCAGCAACTCCTCGGGGGTGATGCCTCGTCGGGTGGGGAAGACCCGTCGGCGGCAGCGGGGCGGATCGCCTGGCGGGTCACGCCGCGGTCACTCGTTCGGGTGGCGACGGACAGGGGCGCGTCATGCGTGCGTGGAGCCCAACACCCCTTGTCGGTGCGGACTTTCCGTGCTCCGCGGCACTCGCTAAAGTAACACCTCTGAGGACCTGAGCACCTGAGTGGTTTTCGATCTCGCCACCTCCGAACGGAACAGACTTTTCATGAAAAAGGGACAACTCGGCTTCCTGACCGGCACCCATGCGGTCAACGACCTGTACCAGGGCGCGATCCCCGCGCTGCTGCCGTTCCTGATGTCCGAGCGCCACTACAGCTATGCAGCGGTGTCCGGTCTGGCCTTCGCGTCGAGCGGGCTCTCCAGCCTGTTCCAGCCCCTGTTCGGCGTCCTCTCCGACCGGAAACCGCGGAGTTGGCTGGTGCCGGCCGGGTTCACCACCGCCGGTCTGGGGGTGGCCGCGGCCGGTCTGGCGCAGAGCTACCTGATCACCTGGATCTGCGTGGCGCTGGCCGGCATCGGCATCGCGGCCTACCACCCGCCCGCCACGAGCCAGGCGCGCGCCGCCGGGGGCTCCTCCCAGAAGGCGATGAGCGTCTTCTCCGTCGGCGGGACGGTCGGCGGGGCCCTCGCACCCCCGTTGGTCACGCTGGTGATCGGCTCGGCGGGCTTCGACGGCAGCCACCTCCTGGCGGTCCCCGCACTGGTCATGGCGGTGCTGTGGGCCCTCAAGGGGCCGTGGATGCGGCGGCACGGCCACACCGAGGCGCCCGCACTGACCGCCGTCGCGTCGGCGAAGTCCGCGGCCGACGGCGCCCCGCGGACCGACGACTGGTCCGCCTTCGGCCGCCTGGTGGTCGTCATCATCGGCTGGTCCGTCCCCTTCGTGACCGTCACCACGCTGGTGTCCCTGTACGCCCAACGCGACCTGGGCGGGTCCGCGGCGGCGGGCGCCGCCGTGCTGACCGCCTACACCGCGGCCGGGGCCGTGGGCACCCTGCTGGGCGGCTGGGTGGGCGACCGGTACGGGCGGATGACCTCGGTGCGGCTCGGCTACCTGACGGCGCTCCCGGCCCTGTTCGGCATCGCCTGGGCGCCGACGTACCCGGTCCTGGTGCTGAGCGCCACGCTCTTCGGCGCGGCGATGTTCCTCCCCTTCGCCGCCCAGGTCACCCTCGCGCAGGACTACCTCCCGCACCGCCCCGGCACGGCCAGCGGCCTGACCCTGGGGTTGGCGATGGCGGCGGGCGGCCTGTGCTCCCCCGCATTCGGCTGGTTGGCCGATTCCAACGGGCTGCGGTCCGCCTTCTCCACCCTGCTCCTCATCTTCGTCGTGCCCGTCCTCCTGTCGCTCAGGCTCCCCGACCGCGTACTGGACTCGTCTCCCCCGCAGCCGTCGGAGTTGACCGAGAAAGAAAATATCGGCAGGCAATGAGAATCTCGGCCATCTCTCAAGAGAAATAATAATTGATCCGTCAACTCTTGCCCAGAATATGAGATGGCTATTGAAGTCCGCACCACCGCTACGTACCGTTCATCACGGACCCGAAAAAGCTCGACCAAAGCAATTGCACACAGACCCATAAGGTCCGATGCATGTAATCCGCGCGTCGAAAAAACGGGAGTCCGAATGAAGATCGACTGGGATGAGCACGAAGAGCTGAAGGCAGAAGGGATCGCGCTGTCGAGACGATTCACCTTCGGCCAGGAGATGTCCTGCCTGAAGGTCGTCGCCGACCAGTCCGGAGACCTGAACCTCCCGCCGCACTGGCATGAGAACGAACAGTGGGTCGTGGTCACCGAGGGATCCATCCGCTTCGTCTGCGAGGGGACGGAGTACGAGCTCAACGCCGGCGACGTGGCCTACATCCCGGCCCGGAAGCGCCACACGGCCACCTTCGTCGGAGCGGAGGGGGCCGTCCTCCTGGAGTTCTCCGCTCCCCCGCGGCTCGACCTCGCACCCGGTTCCCTCGTCCCGTCGTCCATGGTGTTCGACGAGAACCCGTCGGAATGACCCGTCGATCGTCAACGACCACTGGGGGACGGATCGTGCAGAGCAGTGTGTACGGAAAGGGAACTCCGGAGACCACCGTCCACGACGCGTTCGGAAACGTCGCACGGGAGTTCCCGGACCGCGCCGCCGTCGTCTCCTCCGACCGGACGGTGACCTACGCGGAACTCGCCGCCGAGTCCCGGAGGATCGCCGGCCACCTGGTCGGACTCGGCGTACGGCCCGGCAGCATCGTTCCCGTCGTGGCCCGCAGGTCGCCGGAGCTGGCCGCAGCGCTCCTCGGCATCCTCATGGCCGGCGGCGCGTACGGCGTCCTGGACGCGCGGTGGCCGGCGTCCCGCACCGCCCGGCTGCTGCACGACATGCGGTCCCCGGTCGTGCTCACGGACGCCTCGGGCGCCGCCCTCCTCGACGGGGCCGGCATCGACCACACCACCTTCGACGCACTGCGCGGGACGACCTCGGGCACCAGGCCGGTGGACCTTCCCGAGGTGTCGCCGGACTCCTGCGCCACGCTCTTCTGGACCTCGGGCAGCACCGGCAGCCCCAAGGCCGTCATGTCCCCGCACCGGGCCACCACCAGGCTGTTCACCCCGCACGGCTTCATGGACTTCGGCGACCGTCCGGTGATGATCCACGCGGCGGCGGTCGCCTGGGACGCCTTCAGCCTGGAGCTGTGGAGCATGTTGCTGAACGGCGGAACCGCCGTCACGCACCAGGACGACCTCCTGCTCCCGCCCGCGATCCGCAGGTACGTCCGCGACGCGGGCGCCACCCACCTCTTCCTCACGCCCTCGCTCTTCGACGTGATCGCGGGCGGGGACATCGACTGCCTGCGCGGTCTGCGTGCGGTGCTCCTGGGCGGGGACCGGCCGTCTCCGGCGAGTTGCGCCAAGTTCCTCGACGCCCACCCGGACATCGAGTTGTACAACGGCTACGGCCCCGTCGAGTCCTGCGTGTTCGCCACGGTCCACCGCATCACCGAGGACGACACGCAGCGGGCGTCCGGCATCCCGGCCGGGCTGCCCGTGCCCGGCACGGAACTGCACGTCGTGCGGGACGGCACCACGGTCCCGCGGGGCGAGACGGGCGAGATCGCGATCGGCGGTTCGGGGCTCGCCCTCGGATACCTGAACGCACCGGCGCAGACCTCCGCCGCCTTCCGGAACGTCTCGACCACCGGGGCGGACCCCGAGGAGGTCCCGGTCTACCTGACCGGCGACCTGGGCCGACTCGACGACTCCGGCGTCCTGCACTTCGCGGGACGCAAGGACACCCAGATAAAGATCTCCGGGCACCGGATCGAGCCGGCCGAGATCGAGTCGGCGATCCACGCCCTGGGCAGTGCGCGATCGGTCGCCCTCCCCATTCCCGATCGCAGCGGAACGCCGCGCATCATTCTGTTCGCCGAAAAGCCGGCAGAGGTCATCACCGAACGGGAAGCGCATGAGCGGCTGAGGGAAACGCTGCCCGCCTACATGGTGCCCGCCAAGGTTCATTTCGTTTCTTCGATGCCGCTCCTGGAAAACACCAAGATAAACAAGCGGGAGCTCTCGGCTCGTTTCGGCTACAGCTCCTGAGTGCCCGCTCGGATTCCCTCATCGCACGTGCCAGAAACTGCGCACAGCAAAGGAATCACATTGAGCACACAGAACGTCACGGAAGAGAGATTCTCCGTTGCGCTCGAATCCATCCAGAGCAAGCGGCGGATCGAGCGGGTCCTGGAGGCGGCGAACGCCCTCCTCGACCGGTACGCGACCGAGGACGACCCGGACGAGCGCCTGCGGCTCGCCTTCGAACTCATCCGGCGGAACTTCGCCCCGGACGTGGCCGTCCGCCTCGGGGACCTGACACTCGGCGCGGCCACCACCTCCTCCGCACCGCCCGACGAGACCGAAGGGGAAACGTTTTTTCACTGCCCGGTCCACGGGCGCGACGGTCAGGTCGGGGCACTGACCGCCCGCTACGTCCCACCGGGCCCCCTGGGGCTCTCCCCCGCCGAATGGCACACCGCGATGCGGTTGGTGACGGGCATTGCCGGCCTGGGCCTCGGGGGGCGGGCGACATGTCCGCGGTAGCGGCGGCGGCCGCCCCGGCGCACCTGCTGTCACAGCCGTACTGGTACCGGCTGTTGCCGAGCGGCACCGACGTGCACCGGTTGGACGACGGGCTGTTCGCCGTCACGGGCAACGCGGCCGTGCAGGAGGCCCTCGCCCACCCCGCGATCGTGGCCGAGCACCCGCTCAAGGCCAGCGCGCGCGCCTTCGGTCCCAACGTCCTCGACGCCGACGGACCGAGCCACCGGGCGTTCCGTGCGCTCCTGGCACCGATCCTCTCCGCGGGACGCATCGAGGAGTACAAGCGCGCCCTGATGCCCGGACTGATCCGCGAACTGGTCGACGGCATCGCGGGCGTCGAGACCGCCGACTTCCACCGCACCTTCGCCCACCGGGTGCCGTACGGCATCGTGTGCACGATCCTCGGCATCGACACCTCCCTGGAGGAACGGTTCCACGAACTGACCCGTCCGCTGGCCCGGCTCCTCGACTACCCCACTCAGGAGACCGCCCAGACGCACGCCAACGTCGCCGAGTTGCTGCAGCTGGTCGAGGAGCAGCGGGTGGCGGGGTCCGCGGGCCCCCGGTCCCTGTTGGCGACGATCGAGCGGACCCGGGACCGCAAGGGCATCTCGCTGACCGACGGCGAGGTGCGCTCGACGGCCCTGCTGTTCTTCCTGGCCGGCACCGAGACGAGCAGCGCGTTCATCACCTCCCTCGTGTACTGCATGGGGCGCGGCGTCTTCGGTCTGGACGAACTGCACGACGAGGCGGCCCGGGACGACTACATCGAGGAGACCCTCCGGCTCTACCCGCCCGTGCAGACGGTCGTCCGGTTCGCGAGCGAGGACCTGACGGTGCAGGGCGTGCCGGTGCCGCGGCACTCGGCGGTGCTGGCCTCGGTGGCGGGCGCCAACCGCGATCCGAGGGTCTTCGAGCACCCCGACCGCTTCCAGGTCGACCGGAGCAGGAAGGGGTCCGTGCCCTTCGCCGTGGGGGCGCACGCCTGCCCGGGGGCGATGCTCGCGAAGACGGAGTTCTCCCTGCTCATCGAGGAGGTCGTCCGCCGTTGCTCGGACGTGGTGATCACTCGTGACCGGCTCGGCATGGAGAGCCAGTCGTTCTCCCACCCCACCGATTTCTCCGTCGAGTTCCTGACCAGGTAACGGGAAGAGGGCACTGTGGAAAGCAAGATTGTCATGCTGCGCAAGTGGCTCGGCGACCTGCACGAGGAGCCGCTCGACATCCAGGACGACACCGATCTGATCCAGTCCGGCACGGTGACCAGTCTCCAGTTCGTCCAGATGGTGATCGAGATAGAACGCCTCCACGGGCAGAAGCTGGAACCGGACGTGATCAACATCGAGTCGATGCGCACGCTCACGTCCATCGACACGGCCGTCTTCCAGGCCGGCTGATGGGCGCGGGAGCCACCCGGGTGGCCGTGGTCTCCGGCACCTCGTCCGGGATCGGGGCGGCGGTGGCCGCGGAGTTCCTCCGCCGTGAGTACACCGTCGTCGGTCTGTCCCGCCGGGGCAATCCGGCCCTCGCGGAGCAGGACCGGTACCTCGACCTCGTCGCCGACCTGCGCGACGCCGATGCCGTGCGGGCCGCGCTCGGGTCCGTGGCCGGCACCACCGGGAACGGGATCCACGCCGTGGTGCTCAACGCGGGCGCCTCACCCGATCCGGCCGACCTCGTCAAGGTCGAGTGGCGGGTGGCGGCCGACGCCTACGAGTCCAACGTCCACACGGCCCTCAACCTGGTCCAGGCGACAGCGCCGTCGCTCGGGGCGGACGGTGGCGGCTCCCTGACCTTCGTCGGGGCCAGCCTGGCCAACGGCTACCGGCCGGAACGCTGGGCGTACGCCGCCAGCAAGGCCGCGATGACCACCCTGATGCGGGCGTGCTCGGTCGAGTTCGCCGACCAGGGCGTCGTGGCGAACGAAGTGCGTCCCGGCCCCGTGGCGACCGCCATGACCATGGCCGGGCTGGACGGCGAGGTCAACGAGCAGCTCATCCGCGCCGTCAACGCGGGGTTCAAGACGGACTGGCTCAAGTCTCCGCGCACCGTGGCGGAGTGGATCGTCACCATCGCCGAGTTCCCGTCGAACGGACCCACCGGTCAGATATTCAACTACAGCCGCAAGGTTCTGTAACCGCGAGAAAGGCAGGCAGACCATGTCCAGCTACCCTTCTTCCGTACAGCTCCTCGACCTCTTCAACTGGGCCTCTCCCGGCATGCTGGTCACTGACGCCTCGGGCGCCGTGGTGCTGGCCAACAAGGCCGCCACGGAACTCCTGGGCAACGGTGCCGCGGTCGGCACCCAGCTCGCCGGCGTCCTGGGCATCGACGACCACGACGCGCTCCGGACGGCCGGGGCGCCGGTGGAGAACCGCGAGGTCGCCTTCGCGCACCCCGACTTCGCCTCCGGGTACGCCAACCTCGGTTTCGGCGAGGTCAACGGCACCACCCACGGCTTCTGGGCCCTGCGGCCGATCACCACGCACCCGACGCCCTCGCCCACGGCGGGGGAGGGTTCCTCGACCGCGCAGGCGTGGATCCGACAGGTGGACCAGTCCAACGAGTCCTACCTGCCGGTCGGTGAGGAGGCGGTCGAGCTGATCCGGGCGTACTACGACCACTGCCCGGTCGCCATCCACCTGATCGAGGAGGACGGCACGGTCGCCCACGCGAACTGGAAGGACATCGCCATCGTCGGGGCGAGCGAGCAGCCGGACTCCTACGTCGGGCACCACATCCGCCGCATCTACGCCGACCAGGACGTGGTCGAGGACTTCCTGGGCCGCTGGGGCGAGGACGCGCCGATCATCGACTTCCGCGCCGACTTCCTCAACAAGGGGGCCCGCGTGCCGGTGGTGATCTTCTCCACGGCCAAGGTCGAGGACAACAAGCTGCGGAACACCCGCTGCTTCGTGTTCCCCGACAGCCACCCGGACCGCAAGCGGGACAAGGTCAAGGCGCTGGACCTCAACTTCTGAGGCGCGAAGCGCCACGGGTCGCGTTCCGGACCGGCGGCCACCGGTGCCGTCGGTCCTGCCCGCCCCGCCCCGCTCCCCCGGGGCGGGGCCGCGCGACCACCACGCCGGGCCCGGCGAGCACGCCTCGCCGGGCCCGTCCGTGCTCCCCTCCGTCACCACCCGCGAAGGAGCTCACGCCGTGAAGACGATCGGCTTCCTCGGCCTCGGCACCATGGGCAGCCCCATGGCCGTCAACCTCTGCGCGTCCGGCCACACCGTGCGCGGCTGGAACCGCAGCGCCGGCAAGGCGGGGCCCCTGCTCGCGGCGGGCGGTCGGACCGCCGCGACGGTGGGCGAGGCGGTCCGCGGGGCCGATGTGGTGATCACCATGCTCCCGGACGCCCCCGAGGTCGAGGAGGTCGCCTACGGCCCCGAGGGGATACTGGCCAACGCCCGGCCCGGGGCCCTGCTGATCGACATGTCCACCATCGCTCCGCGGAGCTCGATCAGGCTGGCCGGCACCGCGGCCGAACGGCGGGTCCGTGTTCTGGACGCTCCGGTCGCGGGTGGCGAGGCCGGGGCCGTCGCAGGCACCCTGTCGATCATGGTCGGTGGGGAGGCCGACGACTTCGAGGAGGCCAAGCCGGTCTTCGAAGCCCTCGGCAGGACCGTCACGCACTGCGGTGCCCACGGTCTCGGCCAGACGGTGAAGGCCGCCAACCAACTCGTCCTCGCGGTCACCATGCAGGCGTGCGCGGAGGCCGTGGTGTTCCTGGAGAAGTCGGGGGTGGACCTCGAAGCCGCGCTCGACGTGCTGAGCGGCGGCCTCGCCGGGTCCAACGTCCTCACCCGCAAGAAGGACAACTTCCTGCACCGCGACTACACGCCCAGCTTCGCCCTGGGGCTGCACCACAAGGACATGGGCATCGTCCTCGACACGGCCCGCGCCCTCGGCGCGGCCCTCCCCCTCGGAGGGGTCACCGCGCAGCTCCTGGCGTCCGCCGTGGCGCGCGGAGACGCGGCCCTCGACCACTCCGCGCTGCTGCGCGGGGTCGAACTCCTCAGCGGCCACCAACGCCCCTGAGGGCGCCGCCCGGGAGGACGGCAGGGCGCGGCCACCCCGAGGGCACTCCGCCCGTCTGCGGGGCTCGGCGCACCACCGGGTCGTGGCCCTGCTCCGGGCGCGGATTCACTTCCGGCGCGCGCGCTCCAGTTCCCGGGTGAACTCCTCGGCGCCGCTGCCGAGGAGGGCCTTCTCCAGGCTCCGGTCGTCCGGGTGGGAGAAGCGTTCGCCGCGTGCCACGTCCTCCTCGCCGAGTTCCCGGCCGCACCACTCGCCCCGACCGGCGGTGCCCTCGTCGAAGGGGACGGCGGCGCCTTCCCCGAGGACGGTCCAGCGGCCCCCGCTCCAGCGCAAGGCGAGCAGATAGGTGTGTCCGGCCTCCAGGCGGGGTGCGTTGCCGGCCTTGTTCTTGGCCCGCCGGTCCTTGGGCCGGAACACCCGCCAGCCGGGGGCGGTCAGCTCGAACTCCTCGCCCATCGTCCGGCCGGGGCTCCGGGTCGACCACAGGACCTCGTCGGCGCGGAGGGTCAGCGCGCGGTCGGTCCGGTACCGGACGGGGTTCGGCGGCGGGAAGTCCTTCCGGTTGACCTCGCGTTCCCTCACCGGGGTGGCCACGACGACGTGGTCGGCGTGGTCGACCCAGTCCCGGGCGGTCTGGGACGGGTAGGGGTCGCCGGCGTAACCGCAGCCGGGCACGGTCTCCAGGCTGGTGTCGCCGACGAACACCCCGGCGACGATCCCGGCGAGCGCCAGGGCGGCGGCGATCCGACCGGGCAGCCTCTCGACGAGGTCCACGGCCGGCACCGCTAGCCCACCTCCCGCGGGGCCCGCGGCCGAGGTGCCCGGACGGGGCCGGTGGGCCGCGCGCCACGGGCGCGCGGACACAGCCGCGACGAGGCGGAGTCCCTCATAGTGCATTCCCCCATGACGTGTGGCGTGCCGCGGGGCGAACGTGGTCAGGGCCCGCCGGGCACGGCACCACCCTAGGTGCAGGGCTCCCCGCCCGAACGCACGCACGAGGATCGTCCTGGCGTGAAAGCGACCTCAGGGCCACCGGTGGACCGGTGTCCGCCCCGGGTGTCGCCCCCGCCGCTCCCGGGCACCCGTGCCGCCCGCGGCACCGCCCGCTGGCCGGCTCCGCTGGGGCGGGGCGGCTCGGTCGGGAACCGCAAGCCCGTCGCGTTCCCCCAACCGCCGTGCCACGATGGGGACATGCGATGGGCAATCGAGGAGTCCCTCGACCCGGCGTCAATGCTGGCCGAAATCAGAACGGTGCGCCGCGAGGGTCTGACCCGGTTGCGCGAACTGGAGGTCCCGATGCTGCGCCGCGCCGCGGCCGGCGCTGCGGAACGCGACCCGGTGGCCTGGCCGTTGGCCGTCGAGGGAGTGCTGCGGACCGCCGTGGAACTGCTCGGCGAGGGCGATCTGCGGGAGGCCGCCGAGTGTTCGCTGGGCATCCGGCCGGCCCTGCGGGGCCGGCCGGCCGCCGATCGGCGGCGGCTGGCCGCCCGGGTCTACGGGGTGAGCACCGAACGGTTCCGCAAGTTCCAGGAGTTGGTGGTCCTCGGCCAGGTGGCCGAGCGGGTGTGCTGGCTAGCCGGGCACGGGGCGGACGGCCGGAGCCGGGGCGAGGAACGGGCCGCCGCGCTACCGGCGCCGGACCTCCAGCACCAGTGGGTCGAGCTGCGCGGGGGCGGGCACCGGGCGCGGGTGCTGCTGCACGTCCATCCGGTGGAACTGGTCCGCGGGGTGGACGTGTTGGTGGCCCCGACCAACACCCATCTGGAGCTGCCCGCCGTGTACAAGGGCTCGGTGTCGGCCGCCCTGCGGCGCGCCGCCGCCGTGCGGGACCCGGCGGGCACCGTGCTGCGGGACGCGGTCCAGGAGGGCCTGACCGCCTGGCGGCGGCGGCACGGCCTGACCCACCCGGTCGATCCGGGGACGGTCGTCCCCACCGAGCCGGGCGCCCTGGGCCGGCAGGGCGTGCGCCGGATCTACCACGCGGCGGTGGCCATCCCCCGCACCGGTTCCAACGACTACGACGTCCTGCCGCGGGACGTGGTCGCCGCCGCCGCCGCTGCCCTCGACCTGATGGACCGCGAAGCCCCTTCGTTCGCACCCACGCTGCGCTCGCTCTGCTTCAGCCTGCTGGGGGCCGGGCGGGGCGGGCTGCCGGCGCGGGAGAGCGCGAGCGCCCTGTGGCCGACCCTGGCCCGCGCCGCCGCGACGGGCCGCGAGGTGCACCTCGTCATGCGTCGGCCGGCGGTCGCGGCGACGGTGTTGCAGGTGCTGGGCGGTCGGCTGGTGGCGGACGCCGAGGGGCGGAGCGTCTCCGGCTGCGACCGGGTGGTGCGGGAGGCGGCACCGTGAGCTCCTGGGAACTGCTGGGCTCGTTCGCCGCCCGCTGGCAGCTGCTGGCGCACCGGCTCCCCCCGTCGGTGCGGCGGGAACTCGGCGTGCTCCTGGCCGGCTTGCGGACCGAGGGCGCCGCACGGGAGGAGTTGGCCGAGCGGGCCGTTCGGTTGGTGCTGGCCGCCCTGCCCGAGGAGGAGGCGGCCCGACTCCGTCCGGACCCGGACCCCTCCCGGCTCTCCGGGCCGCCGGACGCGGCGGCCGCCGGCTTCGACGCCCTGGACCTGTGCATGCTGGTCGTCGACGGCAACCCGATGGTGGGGCCGCTCCTCGGGCCGGTCCGCGAACGGCTGTTGAGCGCCCCCTCGCTGTCCGCACAGCAGGTGGCCGCCGGCGGAGCGGACCCGGCCCGCGGGCGGCTGATCGCCCTGTCGGACGCCCGCGGACGGCGTCGCTACCCGGCGTTCCAGTTCACCGCCGGGGGCGCGCCCCGGGAGCTCGTGGTCCGGGTGAACGGGCTCCTGCGGGCGGCCGAGGACCCGTGGGGCTCCGCCGACTGGTGGCTCTCGGACCACCCGTGGTGGGGGGAGCCGCCCGCGGCCTTGTTGGGAACCGGTCGGGAGGCCGCGCTCTGGGCGGCGGCCGCCGCCGCGGGCGGGGCGGAGGAGGACTGAGGTGCCCAACCAGCCGCCGCCCGCCGCCCCGCCGGGCGTTCCGCACCGGGCGGCCCTACCCGCCGGCACCCTGGTGTACCGGGTGCACGCCTCCCACCGGTCCGCCTCGGCGTTCAACCCGGTCCCGGCGCAGGAGCTGTACGGGGGCGGCCGGTTCGACGGCACGCCCCGCGCGCCCTTCGGGTTCCTGTACGCCGGTTTCGGCGTGGGCTCCGCGGTGAGCGAGGTGCTGCTGAGGTCGCTGCCCTTCGCGCCCGACGGCGGGCTCCGTCTGGTGCCGCGGGTCGCGGTGGCCCGGCGCAGCCTCTCCGTCCTGCGGTTGTCCACGGACGTCGAGGTGGTGTCGCTGATGTCGGGCGGCGACCTCGCCGCGGTGGGGCAGGACTCGTGGCTGATCCACGCGGAGCATCCGGAGTACCCGCAGACCCGGGACTGGGCGCGTTGGATACGCGAGCGGGCCGCGCCCTGGGCGCAGGGCTTCGTGTGGCCCTCGAAGCGGGAGCCCGCCGACCGGGTGGCCGTGCTGTTCGAGGACCGCTGTCCGAAGGGGGTGTTGGAGCCGGCCCCGACGCCGCCGATCGACTTCGCGTCGCCGCGGGGCGAGCGGTGGCTGAACCAGGTCCTCCTGGGCTACGGGGCCCGGGTGGCCCCCGCCCCGGCCTGACCAGGCGGTGCCGGGTCAGGCTCACCACCCGAGCGGCTCGGGGACCACGGTGCGCAGGGCGAGGTCGGCGGTGCCCCAGTCGCCCGGATCGGTGAAGGGCCGACCGGCGTCGCGCCCGGCGTCGCGGGCGGCGACGCGCAGCAGGGGCTCGGGGTCCGGGCGGTTGCCGCGGGCGCCACCGGGCGCGAGCGGGGGCAGCAGCAGGGGCTCCAGGGCGAACTCGTTCTCCGCCACGATGAGTTTGAGCCAGTCCCGGACCTGGGCGCCGGGTCGCACCGGACGGTTCTCGGGCAGGTAGAGCCAGACCGGGTCGCCCCGCAGTGCCTGCGCCGTGCCCTGGGAGCGGATGAAGTCGCCCTCGTACAGTTCGTGCGCGATGCCGTGGCTGTCGGTCAGGTCGAGCAGGGTGCACCACAGCGTGCGGTCGGACCGGTTGTGCAGGGTGATGCGGACCTGCGGGGGACGCCCGTCGGCCGTGTACTCGTGGATCGACTCGCCCAGCACGCTCTCGCGCCGGCCGCCCCGGAGCGGTTCGACGGTGAGGTGGACCAGTCCCGACAGCGAGGGGTCGGGGTTGGTGAGGTCGCGCACCCGGTGCCACTGGGCCAGGTGCGCCAGCGAGGCGATGACCTCGGCCAGGTCGTCGGCGTCCCGGAGCGGCTGCGGGGGCAGCGGGCGGACCTCGTCGTGGATGCGTGCGGTGCCCCGGAGGACCTCGACCCCGAGCGGGGTGCCGCCGGCGCTGGTGGCGAGCAGGGGGTGGGCCGCCACGGCGGCGGCGAGCGGGTCGGCCCACGCGCGGTCGCCGGTGACGGTGACCGCGGCCGGCGGGAAGGCCAGCGCGGAGGGCACCACCGGGGTGGTGCCGCGGGGGTCCAGGGCTTCGGCGAGGTCGCCCAGGGGCTCGACCGTCGACCGCTCGGCGAACACCTCCCGCACCACGGCGGTGCCCGTCCGGCCGGACGCCAGCCGTGCGGTGAACTCGCCGCCGGCGGCGCGCAGTCCGTGCACCGCACCGCAGTTGACCGTCCAGCAGCCGCGTTCGCGGCGCAGTCGGAACCGGGAGACGGGCGTGCTGCGGCCGTCTCGGAACCCCTGGTCGCCCACCCCGTGCAGGGTGGGGTGCTGCCGTCCGGTGCCGTCGTCCGCCCGGACCGCGGCGAGGTCGAGCACCTCCCGGCAGGAGGCTCCCGGCCCCAGGTCGGCGAGGGCGTCCAGCAGCGCCTTGCTGAAGACGCCGTGCACGGGGTCGGTCCCGGTCTCGTAGGCGGGTTCGTCGAGCCGACTGGCCGCCAGCAGCACGTGACGGCGGGGACCGGCGGCGGGCCCCGCCGTGGACCCGCCGGCACCGCGCTCGGCCCGGCGGTCCCAGGAGGGCTGCCAGGGGACGCTGCGCACCCGCGGGTCCTCCTCCCGGGTGGCGCCCCCCGAGTAGCAGCAGTCGAGGACGGCGACCACGTGCGCCCCGGTCGCGGCGATCCCGTCGAGGAGGTCGCCGAGGACGTCGTCGGTCAGCGCCTGCCCGTCCGCGCCCTGGCTGTCGTGGCAGACCAGGGCCTGGGCCATGCCGGTGGCCTCCCGCCCGTCCGTGCACGTCCGGCGCGAGCCGTGGCCGCTGAACCACAGGAGGGCGGTGTCCCCGGGGCCGCTGGCCCCGAGGTGCGTGTCGATCGCCGCCACGACCGCGTCCAACCGGGCCTCGGAATCGGCCAGTACCCGGACGGCGGCCCGGGTGTCGGGGAGGGAGCGCACCCAGCGCTCCGCCGCGGCGATGTCGTTGCGGCAGCCGCGCAGTGGCTGGATGGCGTAGGCGTCGATCCCCACGAAGAGGCAGTTGACCTTCTGCATGGGAACGAGCCTGACACCGGGCCTTGGGCACATGCAGGGCGAATCCGGGTCACCCTCCGGTTAGGTACGACGAAATGGCTTATTCCGTCGCCGTGTTGGGGTTCACTGGGGGCGGCAGTCGCACCGCACCGTACGGAACGCGCCATCGACCGTGCCGTGCTCCGTCGCGTACCGCCCCGCCCCCGTGCACCACCGCGCGCCCCTGCCGGGACCGCCCCGGGCGGCCCGTACCGACCGCATCGCCCGCCCCGTCTCGGGGCGGTGCGCTGGGAGGACACGATGACCAGTACGAACCCACCATCCGGCAACCCCTACGGCCCGCCCGGTGCCGGCCCGTTCCAGGGCGGCGGGACGGCGGGTCCGCCGCCCCCCGGCTGGGGCGGGCCGGCTGCGGTCCCCGGCGAGGGGTGGGGGCCCGGCGCCGTGCCGGAGCCCGCGCCCCCGTACCGCGAGTGGCGTTCGGTGCGGGAGTTGTTCCAGCGCGTCCCCGGCTGTGTCAGTGCGTTCGTGCTGCTGGTCCCGCTGGGCATCCCGATGCTCACCTCGTACGCCCTGGTCAGCTCGGCGCGGAACCGGGCGCACGCCGTGTTCACCCACGCCCACCGGCCGGTCGACGACGTCCCGCTGGCGCGGGTGAAGCGGCTTCGGGCCGTGCTCGCCGTGCTCGCCTCCTCCCTCTTCCTGTTCTCCTACGGCTCCCAGCAGGACTACGAGGAGGTGGTGGCGGGCGGTGCCGCGCGGCTGCTGGTCGCGCCCTGGCTGCTGGTCGTCACCGCGCCGCTCCTGGTGTACCTGTTGATGAGATGGGCCTCGGAGGGCGAGTACGCCCGCATGCGGAGCCAACTGCGCACCCCGCTGGTCACCTTCGCCCAGTACGTCGGCGCCCTCTCCACGGTGCCGCTGCTCGTGTTCGGGTTCTCCGCCCTCGCGGAGGCGACCGGGGACAACGCCCTGCTGGGCTTCCTGGTCGGGCTGACCGGCGTGGCCGCGCTGCTGTGGTCCCTGGCCTTCGCGTTCTTCGCCTCCGTGGTGGTCGTGCGCAGCGGGTTCGGCACCAGTGGCGTCCACCAGGCGCTGCCCGCCCTGTTGACCACCCTGCTGGTGTGGGAGTTCGTCCCAATCGGCGCCGCGCTGTCCGGACTCCCGCCCGGCCCGCTGCCGCTCGCCCTGCTGTTCCTGCTCGGCGGGCCCCTCTCGGTCACCGCCGTGGCCTGGTGGGAGGTGCACCGGCTGACCGACCGGCACGGCGTGGTGCTCCGGGCCTGACGGCCCGCGGCCTCCGCGATCCACCCCGACCGGCACTCTCCCAGGGACACCCTCGTGACCGAGCACCGCCCGCCCCCGCTGCCGCCGCCCCCGCGGGCCGCCCACGACGCCTCGCGGTGGGAGCGCGACCTGCTGCTGACCCGGGCGCAGCGGTCCGTCGAGGAGGCGACGGCCCGGGCGCACTGGCTGGAGTTGGGGCTGCTCTGCCGGGAGCGGCTGGCCGCCGAGGAGGACCCCGAACAGGCCGACTACGACCGGGCGTTGGCGCGTGCCGCGCTGGAGCGCGCTCTCGCCCCGGGCGGCCCCGCCCTCCCCCTGCGGCCGGACGGGCTCCTCACCCTGGCGGAGCTGCTGCTGAGCGAGGAGCGGGGCCCGCGCCCGGAGGCCGTTCCGGATCGCGTCGACGTGCTGCTGGCCGAGGTCGAGGAGGCGTCGGCGCCGGCCGGGGACGAGGAGTGGGCCCGTCACTCCATACGGCTGCGGACGCGGGCGGCCGTCCTGCGCCGGTGCCGCGAGGGGGCCCGACCGGCCGACGAGGCGGAGCTCGGACGGCTCCGGGCGTTCGTCGCCGCCCCGGCACACCTCGCGGCGGCGGACCCCCGGGACCTGGTGACGCTGGTCTGCTTCCTCGTGGACCACCCGGCGCCCGGCGGCGACCCCGGGGAACGGGAGCGGACCGTCCGCCGGTTGGAGGGGGCGCTCCGCGACCGGGGCGTCGACCCCTCCCCCGTCCACCTCGCCCGGCTGAAGCTCGCGGCGGGGTTGCTGGACCGCGCGCCCCACCAGCCGACCGAACTCCTGGCCGCCGCCCGGTGCGCGGCCGGCGTGCTCGACCTCACCACGGCTCCGGACCCGGTGCTCTCCGCGCACCTGCTGCGGTCCGTCGCACGGGCCCGGCTGCTCGCCGGCGGCGGGGACACCACCGATGCCGCGGCGGCCGGCTTCCGCGCGGCGGCCACCGGGGGCACCACCGTCTCGGCCGAACCGCGGCACTGGCCCCGCAGCGTGGACCTGCTGCTGGGACCCGTCCCGGACGTGACCGCGTCCTACCGGCGCTGGCAGGAGGGCGCCGACCGGGACCCGCACCACCTGGCGCACGCGATGTTCCTGCTGCGGTACTCGCCCGACCTCGACCCCGACCGGACGGCGTTGGCCGGGGAACGGTTGGACGCCCTGCTGGCGGCGTGCGACCGGACGGACGGTGCGGACCGCCCGACCGCGGAGCTGGCGAAGAGCGTCGCCCTGGCCCACTACGGGGCGATGCACACCGGCCCGCTCCAGGACGCGGCGGCCCGGGCCGCGGACGCCGCGCGCCGGGGCCTGTACCCGGACGGCACGCAGCCGGCGGGCGCCCGGGCCCTGGCCGGTCTACAGACGGTCCTCACCCTGTTGAACGGCTGCCTCAACGGCGGACACGACGAGGTCGCCGCCGGGCTGCGCGCCCTGGCCGAGTGGGCGGACCGCGCAGAGGCGGCGCCCCCCGCCGACCGCGAGGGACTGCCGGACCCCGCACTGCTGCGCAGCGCCCTGTCGCTGCTGCGCCCGCTGGCCCCGGGCGCGTCCCCCGAGGCGCGCACCGCGGCGATCGCCGCGGTGCGCTGGGAGGACCTCGGCCTCGCTGCCGACCACCCGGTACGGACCGCCCTGGACGCCTCGGTGGCGCTGCTCACCGCAAGCCCGTCGGCCGCGTCCACCCCGATGGACCCCGCGACCGCCGCCGAGTTGGTCCGCACGACCGAGGGGACGCCGCCCCTGCTCCGCGCCCCGCTGCTCGCCGCGGTCGGCACCGCCTGGCTGACCCGCGCCGGGCGTCCGCCGGGTGACCGCACGGCACTGCGCGGGGCCGGGGTGCTGCTGCGCGCCGCCCGGCGGGCGTCGGCGCCCGGTGACCAGAACTGGCTGCTGACGGGTGCCCTGTTGGGCTTCCTGGGCTGCGCGGAGGCGGTGCTGGGCCGTCCCCGGCACCGGCGCGGACGGCTCGACGGGGCGATCGAGCTGTTGACCGGGACCCACCGGGAGACCCACGGGCCGGAGCACCCCCTGCGGGCGAAGGTCGGGTTCCTGCTCGCCGCGGCGCTGCGCCTGCGCGGGGACGCCGCCGACCGCGCGGAGAGCCGGCGGATCGCCGCCGGGGCGCTGCGGTCCACGGCGTACGCGGTGCTGTTGCAGTCCGGCACCGCCGAGGCGGCGGTGGAGGCCGCCGAGGCGACCGGCAGCGCGCTGACCGTGGCGCGCTGGTGCCTGGCCGACGGGGTTCCGGCCGAGGCGGTGGCGGCCCTGGACGCCTGCCGCGGTCTGGTGCTGCACGCGGCGACGACCGCCCGGACCGTGCCGGGACGGCTCTCCGCGGCCGGGCACGGGGCCCTGGCCGCCCGCTGGTCGCGGGCGCTGGCCGCCGGCACCGCACCGCCCAGCGCCCTGCGCCGGGAGGTGCTGGAGGCGCTGTCCGCCCTGGACGGCGACGGAGCGGACCGGCTGCTCACCCCGCCCGGGGTGCCGCGGATCGCCGCGGCGCTCGGGGACCTCGGGCGCGATGCCCTGGTGTACCTCCTCGCCGCGCCCCCGGGGCCGTCCGCCGCGTCGGCGGCCGGGGCCGGGGTCGCGGTGCTGTCGGACGGCCGGATCGTCGTGGTGCCGCTGCCCGGCCTGCACGAGGCGGCGGAGCCCCTGCGCCAGTACCTGACGGGCCGGGGCGGGGCCCCCGCCCGTGCCGTACCGGGGTCGGCGGGGCGGGGGCTCGGCGGCTTCGACCCGGTGGCGGCGCTCGACGGGCTCGATGCCGGCGGACGGCCCGGGTCGGCCGCACCGCGCGACCTGGGCGCCGGGCCCGGGAGCCGGCGCCGCCCGCTGGCCCAGCGGTTGGACCGGGTGTGCGCCTGGGCCTGGGACGCGGCCGTCGCCCCGGTGCTCGCGGCACTGGGGCCCGAGGTGCCGGCGGGGCGGGAGCCCCGGCTGGTGCTGACGCCGATGGGCGACCTGTCGCACGTGCCGTGGCACGCCGCCTGGCGCCCGGACTCCGCGGACGGGCGCCGGTACGCCCTGGAAGGGGCCCAGTTCACCTACAGCGCCTCGGCCCGCCTGCTGTGCGAGGTCGCGGGGCGCCCGGCGGGCCCGCCCGCCGAGGCCGCTCTGGTGGTCGGCGATCCGACCGGGGACCTGCCGTACGCGGGCCGGGAGGCGGCCCTGGTGCGCGCGGCCTACTACCCGCGGGCCGTCTTCCTCGGGCGGGCCGGGGGCGTCCCCGGTGCCGGCCGGGGAACCCCCGCGGAGGTGCTCGACTGGCTCCGGTCCGGCGCCGGTCGGGGCGGCACCCTGCACCTGGCCTGCCATGCGACGGTGGTCGAGGGCGTGCGGCACAGCGCCGCCCTGCTGCTCGACGGGGGCACCCTGTCGGCCGAGGACCTGACGGAGGCGGCGGACGGCGCCCTGGACGCCGGCCCCGCCCTGGTGCTGTTGGCCGCCTGCCGCAGCCATGTGTCGGGGCGCGGCAGCAACGAGGCGTACACCCTGGCCACGGCGTTCCTCACGGCCGGCGCCCGGTCGGTGGTCGGCTCCCTGTGGCGGGTGCCGGACGCGGCCACCTCGCTGCTGATGTTCATGACCCACCACTACCTGCGTGCGGAGGGGCGGGAACCGGCCGAGGCGCTGCGGTCGGCGCAGCGGTGGATGCTGGCCCCGACCCGGGTGTTGCCCCCGCACGCGCCACCGGAGTTGGCCCGGCTGGTACCGCGCATCGTCGCCGACGACCTGAGCGCCTGGGCGGGCTTCCTCGCCACCGGCCGCTGACCGCGGGGACGGGCCGTCGAACCGGTGCCGTCCTCGTCACGACACGAGAGGTCACCTTGAACACCACGCTCACCAAGGGCGCCAACGCCCCCCTGCCGTCCCCCCTGTGCCGGGTCCACCTCGTCGCGGAAGGGGTGCCGATCGACGTGTGCGCCGTGCTGCTCGGGTTCGACGGCCGGGTGCGCAGCGACGAGGACCTCGTCTTCTTCCACCATCCGGCGCAGAGCGGGGTGGAGTTGACGGGCCGGACGATCACCGCGGACCTCGCCGAGGTCCCGACGGACGTCGAACGCATCGCCCTGGTCGCCGCGCTCGACCGGGAGGCGGGCGGTGCGGGCTCCTTCTCCGCCGGGGCGATGCCGCGGGCGGAGGTCGAGTGCGGTGGCGCGCGCCTCGTCTTCGAGCCGCCGCCGCTGACCGGCGGGGAGACGGCGGCCCTGTTGGTGGAGGTGTACCGGCGGGCGGGGGCGTGGAAGGTGCGTGCGGTGGGGCAGGGGTGGGCCACCGGGCTGGCCGGGCTGGCCACCGACTTCGGCGTGGTCGTCGACGACCCGGGTCCCGCCGGCCCCCCGGCGCGCCCGGCGGCCGCCCCCGCCGGGCCGGCGCCGGAGCCGCCCCGCCACGTGGTCCTCGCCAAGTCCGGCTCGGGCACCCTCCCGTTGCGCGGGGACGACCCCGGGGGGACGGTCACCGCCGCCCTGGAGTGGGACGGCGGGAGCGCGCGGCGGCGCAGCGCCGGCGCGGACCTCGACCTGTACGCCCTCTCCGTGCCGCGGCACCAGGTCACCGAGCGGGGCCAGCGGGCGCGGGCGTCCGATCTGGCCGTGTACTACCGGATGCCCGGTTCGCTCACCGAGCCCCCGTTTATCGCCCTGGACGGCGACGCACGGGAGCCGGGCCGGGAGACCGTCACCATCACCCGGCCGGACCTCCAGGGCTACGTCCTGCTCTGCGCCTACAGCGCGGTCGAGAACGGGGTGGGCTCGTTCCGCTCCTACGGGGCACGCGTGACCGTCACCGACCCGACCGGCTCCACGGTCACGGCTCCGCTGTTCAGCACCCGGGCGCACGCCTACTGGGTGGCCGTCGCCCTGATCGACTTCACCGTGCCTGAGGGGGTGCGGATCGAGCACGTGGAGCAGTACAGCGGGCGGCACGTCGAGGCGCGGCCGACCCTGTACTCCCACCGCACGTTCCGGATGGGGACCGGTCCGGTCGAGTTCAAGACCCTGCCCGTCGAAGGGTGACCCCGAGCGGCCCGTACCGCCCGCGTTCGATCGTTTTCGTACCCCCAGGGAATCTTTACCGTTTTTTACCCTTCATGGGGGTTGAAAAAGAGCCGGGACCTTCGCCTCTCGCGCTCCGAGCCGGTCGGGAGGAACCTGGAAGGAGCGGGTCCGGTCGCTCGACGTCCCGGGGCCCGACGCAGTTCCCCACGCCCCACAACCCGCAGAACCGGGTAATCCCCGAGGAGGCCGCGGTCACGGTGAACACTCCTGCCGCCCCACACACGGACACGCTCACGGCGCCCCCCACCGCCACCCGAGAAGCGGTGGAGGCCCTGGTCGCGGACGCGATCACCGCACCCTCGATGCACAACGCCCAACCTTGGCTGTTCCGCTTCGACCGGTCCCGCGGGGTCTTCCAGCTCCGGGCCGACCCCGATCGCCGCCTCGCCCTCTCCGACCCCGAGGGCCGGGCCACCTACCTGGGCTGCGGTGCCGCCCTGTTCAACCTGCGGGTGGCGGCGGCGCACGCGGGCTGGAAGCCGGTCACCCGGCTCCTCCCGGACCGCCGCGACCCCTACGCCCTCGCGGAGGTCACGCTGGACGGCGGACGGGCCCTGTACGAGGCCACTCGGCAGCCCTACCACAAGACCACGGCGACCTACCGCCGCTCCGGCCAGCCCTACGACGGCACCGCCGACGCCTACGACGAGTTGGCGGATCTGTATCCCGCGCTCCGGCGCCGGCGCACCACCCGGACGCCCTTCAGCGACGAACCCATCGACGAGCAGTTGCTCGGGACCCTGCGCCGGGCCGCGCTGGTCGAGGGGGCGCGCTTGGCGTTCCCCGACGACTTCCACCGCGACACGGTCCTGGAACTCGGCCGGGAGGCCGAGCAACGCACCTTGTCCGATGCGGCGTTGCGCGCCGAGTTGGCCTCCTGGACCGGGGACGACCGGGCGGTCGACGGCATCCCGACCGCCGCCTTCGGTCCCCGGGCGCGCACCGGCTACGCCCCGGTCCGGGACTTCGCCGCCGGCCGCGGGACGCCGCAGGAGGCCCAGCACCCCGGGGAGGCCGCCGAGTTCGAGCGGACCCCGCGGCTGGCACTGCTCGGCACCCACGGCGACTCCCCCATCGACTGGCTGCACGCCGGCCAGGCGCTGGAGCGGGTGCTCCTGGAGGCCACCCTGGACGGTCTGGTCACCTCCCTCGCCTCCGAGGCCCTGGAGTGGGACGAACTGCGCTGGGCGGTCCGGGACCCCCTGTCCGCGATGAGCCACGTCCAGATGGTCATCCGGTTCGGCTACGGCGAGCCGGGCCCGGCCGCGCCCCGACGCCCGGTGGGCGACGTGTTGACGTTCAGCGGCGCCCCCGGACGCCCGGCGGCGGATCCGGCCTGAGTCCGGTCGGGCCGGGCGGCGGGCGTTCCGGCCCGACCGCCCGGCCCGGGGGTGGGTTACCACATCCGGGGGAAATGTGGCTCGTTCGGGCGAATTCACCGTTTCGAGTGGCCTGCCACGGGACCGTCCGCGCCCGGCGCACGGGGCGGGCACGCTGAAGACCGGACCGGTCCGAACGACCCCGGTCCGGGGAGGACGAACATGATCCGTGGCATCGATGTGAGTTCCTATCAGTCGTCGTTCGACACCGGCGGACTGTCCTTCGTCATCGTGAAGGCGACCGAGGGCCGGTCGTACGTGAACCCCCGCCAGGCCGCGCAGGCCAGGCAGGCCAGGGACGCGGGGTGCGTGGTGGGCTTCTACCACTTCCTGTGGCCGGGGAACATCAAGGCGCAGGCCGCGTACTTCGTGGAGGAGTGCGCCTCCCGGGAGACGGACCTGCTGGCCGCCGACTGGGAGTGGACCAGCGACAACACCCGGGCCAGCAACGCCGAGAAGGACGCCTTCATCAAGGAGGTCAAGCGGCTGCGGCCCACCCACCGGGTGCTGCTCTACTGCAACCGGGACTTCTGGCTCAACTACGACACCACGTCGTACGCCGGGGACGGGCTCTGGATCGCCGACTACACCACCGCCGGCAAGCCGCGCATCAAGGCGAAGTGGACGTTCCACCAGTACACGGACGATCCCCTGGACAAGAACCTCGGGGACTTCACCTCCGAAGCCGAACTGCGCTGTTGGGCCAACACCGCCTGAGGGCACCGCCGGACGACCACCGCCCCGCCGGCTCCCCGTACATCGGGGAACCGGCGGGGCCACGGGGCTACTCCTGCCCGCGCGGCGCCCGGAACGCCTCGGAGCGCTCCGGGGACGCCTCCGCCAGCGCCCGGGTCACCGCCTCGACCCCGGCGCGCAGCCCGTAGACCGGGGTGTCGGGCTGCTGACGCCAGGACTCGTCCAGCCCGCCGGCGTCCACCGTGTCGAAGCCGATCTCGTCGATCAGGTCCCGCACCACGCGCTTGGCGGCCTCGTCGTCACCGGCCACCGGGACCGCCATCCGGTCGGGGTCCCCCGCGGGCCGCGCGCGGGCGGTGATGTCCTCGGCGTAGGTGCCGTTGAACGCCTTGACGACGGAACGGCCCAAGTGCCGCTCCACCCAACGGCTCTCCGGCAACCCGTCCTCGATCTCGGCGATCAGGCCGTCCCGTTCGCGCGGGTAGTAGTTGTGGGTCTCGATGACGACCGCGCCCGCGGCCGTCTGCGCGAACAGGTCGGCCGGCAGCTCCGGTACGGCCTTCAGCGGGACGGTCACCACGACCACCTCCGCGCCGCGGGCGGCCTCCGACACCGTGGTCGGCACCGCCCCGGTCTCCTCGGCCAACTCCTCCAGGGTGTGCGGGCCGCGGGAGTTGGCGATGCTGACGGTGTGTCCCGCCGCGGTCAGTCGGCGGGCGAGATGGCCGCCGATGTTCCCGGTGCCGATGATGCCGATCCTCATGGAAGCCCCCTCGTACGGAATGAGCAGTGCACCGGAGGCAACCTCCGCTTCCCGCTGCGGCATTCCCGTCCGACGGAACCCTTCCGCGCCCCGTCACGCACCGGACCGCTCCGCACGCCCCGCAGGACGACCGATCCCGGGGTCGCCGCGCGGCGACCCCGGGATCGGTGAGGGGGCCTACTTGCTGAGGTGGGCCCAGAACTCGTCGAAGGAGAGCAGCTTGTCCCTGTTGGTGTCCCGTGCACCGATGACCGCCTCGGCCACGGACTCCGTGACGTTCCAGTCGCCCAGCTGGGCCATCGCGGTCTTGTACTCGGCCGCCGTGATGAAGCCGTCGCCGTCCGCGTCGAACCGCTCGAACGCCTTGCGCGCTGCCTCGATGTCCGCCACCGGTCCACCCCATTCGTTTCGTCCTGCTTGACCAGGCCAGATTAACGGCCCGCCCCGATCCCCCGACCACCACGCCCCTCGCCCCCGGACCCGCACCGGCCGCACCCCTCGACCACGACGTCCCGCGCCCCCTTCCCGACGCCACGGACGATCATTCGCCATCCGCTGCCAGCCCTCGCGATTACCCCGTTCAACTCCCGGCAATCCGGCATTTACCAGGCACGTGGCCCATCTCACCAATGATTCATATCCGTTTTGTCATGAAATGCACACACTTGACATGAATTGCCGTTTTGGGTTCCTCGATCCGGTCTGCCATAGTCGGAGCCACGACCCCCCTTGACCCGGGCCGCGGTCGCTCCATCCGTCGGGGACCACACCCCCCAGGACCTCCGACGCACCGCACGGCCCCCGCAGCGCCGCACAACGGCCACGTCGGGGGCCTTCGTGCATCCCGGCGGACGGGGCGTCAGCGATCCGCCACCCGCATCTCGAACCAGGTCGTCTTCCCCCGGGCCAGCAGGTCCACGCCCCAGCGGTCGGCCAACTTGTCCACCAGGAAGAGCCCGCGCCCGGACACGTCCCACTCCCCCACCGGCATCCGACAGGGCAACGCCCGCGAGGGGTCCCGCACTTCCACCCGGAGCCAGCCGCGCCGCCGCGCCATGCGCAGACCGAAGTTCCGGGCACCCGTGTGGCGCACCGCGTTGCCGACCAGTTCGGACACCAACAGCACGGTGTCCTCGGTTAAGTTCTCCGAGAGCCCCCACTGGTGGAGCACCACCATCTGGGCCACCCGTCGGGCGTGCGCGGCGGACTGCGGGCGGGAGGTGAACCAGACTTCGCACTCGGCCGGGTTTCCCCACAACTCCAATGCGCGCAAAGCCTCTTCGTCGGGAACCGCGGGTGACCACCGTGCCGTGGTCGCCCCCCCGCGCCGTCCCGGCTGTTCGATGCCCTCCAGCCCCGCCATGTGCCCCATCATGGCCGTCCGACGGCGGGTCCGGGGCCGTTCCCCGGGAATCGACCGGTCGGAACCGTCGCTTCCGGAAGAACTCTTTGGTATAGGCCAATCCCGGTCCCCCGTTCCGGCCGATCGTCTGACCTGCGGCGACCCCGAACACCCCGGCGTGCGCCCCGGACGGTCACCACCGACCGCCCGGGGCACCCTCCCCGCATCACCCACCGCACCATCGGAGTACGGCGACGGCACCCGGTATCCGGTTTTCGCCCGTACGAGGGGATGCACGGGCGAACGCGAGCGGAACACGACCGGAAGGTCAGGGGAACGGTTGCCGAACGCTCAGCGGAACACCGCCTTGCCGGGCCCGTCCGCGACGAAGCTCTCCATGCCCCGCGTCCGGTCCTCCGTGGCGAACAGCCCGGCGAACCAGGTGCGTTCGAGGGCGAGTCCGGTCGTGAGGTCCGTCTCCAGACCGGTGTCCACGCACTCCTTGGCCGCGCGCAGCGCGAGCGCCGGGCCGCGGGCCAGTCGGGCGGCCCAGGCGTGCGCCTGCGCGTACACCTCCTCCGCGGGCACCACCCGGTCCACCAGCCCGAGCGCCAACGCCTCGTCGGCGCGCACCTGTCGACCGGTGAAGATGAGGTCCTTCGCCTTCGACGGACCCACCAGCCGGGCGAGCCGCTGGGTGCCGCCCGCCCCCGGGATCAGTCCGAGCAGGATCTCCGGTTGGCCGAGCTTCGCGTTCTCCCCCGCGATCCGGAAGTCCGCGCAGAGGGCGAGTTCGCACCCGCCGCCGAGGGCGTAGCCGGTGACGGCGGCCACCACCGGCTTGGGGATCCGTGCGACGGCGGTGAACGACTCCTGGAGCGCACCGGACCGGTGGATCATCGCCGTGTGGTCCATGGCCCGCATTTCCTTGATGTCGGCGCCGGCGGCGAACGCCTTCTCGCCGCCGTAGAGGACGACCGCCCGCACGTCGTCCCGGCGGGCGGCCTCCCCGGCCAACTCCTTGAGCCGGTCCTGGGTCGCGATGTCGAGGGCGTTCATCGGGGGCCGGTCGAGGCGGAGGGTGCCGACGCCGTCGGCGACTTCGAGATGCACAGTAGTCATGGGGAGCAGGTTAGCGACCGTTCACTCCGGGGTCCCGGGTGCGGTCGTCCGCCGTCCGCGAAGGCCCGGGCTCACCACCGGGAGCAGGGCAGGTTCCAGCCGTTGAGGCCGTTGTCGGGCCGGATCCGCTCGTCCCGGGAGTTCTTGACCACCACCACGTCCCCGACCAGCGAGTGGTGGAAGAACCAGGCGGCGGGCGTCTTCTCGTCGTGGCCGCCGCGCACGTCCCGCAGGCCCAGGCAACCGTGGCTGACGTTGGCGCGGCCCGGTGCGTTTGGCGCCCAGTAGTTGCCGTGGACGAAGGTGCCCGAGGTGGACAGCCGCATGGCGTGCGGCACGTCCGGGATGTCGTACGCGTCGCCGAAGCCGACGGTGGCGCCGTTCATCCGGGTCACCTCGTGCTTCTCGCTGATCACCATCTGCCCGTTGTAGGTGGCGGTGGCCGGGGCGCCGGCGGTGACGGGCAGCTTCCTGACGACCCTTCCGTCACGGACCACGGTCATCCGCTTGGCCTCCACGTCGACCGTCGACACCTGGGACCGCCCGATGGTGAAGGAGACCTTCCTGGTCTGCTCGCCGTAGACCCCGGGGCGTCCCTCCACGCCGTCCAGCCCGAGTTCCGCGGTGACCACGGTCCCCGGCTGCCAGTACTCCTCGGGGCGGAAGTCGAGCCGGTCGTTGCCGAACCAGTGGCCGCGGACCGGCACCGCGGGCTCGGTGGTGATCCTGACGGCGCGCTCCACCGCGTCGGGACGGGTGATGCCCCGGTCGAAGCGGAGCGAGAACGGCATCCCGACGCCGACCGTGGAGCCGTCCTCGGGGGTGAAGGTGCCGAGGAAGGTGCTCTCGGGGTCCAGGGTGGTGAAGGTGGAGTCCTCGGTGGACGTGCGGCCCTCGGCGTCCACCGCGACGGCGTGCACCCGGTAGGCGGTGTCGGTGGCGAGGTGTCGGTCGGGCGTCCAGCGGGAGCCGTCCGCCGAGATCCGGCCCGGCGCGGCACGGCCCGCGGCGTCCTGGACCCGGACCTCGCGGAGCCGGCCGCGGGCCGCGGTGACCTTCAACTCCCCTTGCGTGTCGACGGACTTCGCGCCGTTGGCCGGGGCGATCCGCACCACGGCCCTGGACGGCCCGGTGGCGGCGGGCGCGGCGCCCCCCTTGTCGTCCTCCCGCTCCGCGCCGCCCCCGGCGCACCCGGTGGCCAGCACCAGGGCCAGGGCGCAGACGGCCCGGGCGAGGGCGGCCGGTCGAGCCGCACCCCGCACCCCGCGTCCGCCGGATATCGGTCCCCTCGTGACGGTCCTCACGGTGTCTCCCCCCTCGCACGGCCGCAGCCGGCTCCCCCGCGCCCACGCG
This sequence comes from Streptomyces sp. NPDC002490, assembly GCF_040296045.1. Lineage (NCBI taxonomy): Bacteria > Bacillati > Actinomycetota > Actinomycetes > Kitasatosporales > Streptomycetaceae > Streptomyces > Streptomyces sp. NPDC002490. The sequence goes on from NZ_JBEOWM010000005.1 coordinate 181,994, forward strand.
CGTGTGGGGAGCACCCTAACCACGGACGGCGCTCCGGGCAGTCCCTGCGGACGTCACCGTTCGGTCCCGGATTCCGGGCCCGCCGCCCGGGCTGCCGGAAGGCCGTCGCCGCAGGTCACACAGGGGGCGCACAGCTTGTGGAATCAGCCCAGCGCGGAGCCGGCGCGCCAGGTCTTCCAGTCGAGGTTCCAGCCGCCGAGGCCGTTGTCCGCGGCCACCGTCCGGTCGTCGCTGCGGCGCACCTCCACCACGTCGCCGATGAGGGTGCGGTCGAAGAACCAGCCCGCCGGGGCGAGGGAGCTGCCGCCCTTCGCGTCCCGCAGGCCCACGCACCCGTGGCTCACGTTGCGCTCGCCGAAGGCGTCGCCCGCCCAGTAGTTGCCGTGCAGGAAGGTGCCGGAGGAGGTCAACCGGATGGCGTGCGGCACGTCCGGGATGTCGTACTCGCCGTCGAAGCCGACCGAGCGGCCGTCCATCCGGGTCGTCTCGAACATCTCGGTGACCACCATCTTCCCGTTGTAGGTGGGGGACTCGTCGGTGCCCGCGGTGATCGGGAGGGTGGCGAGCCGCTCCCCGTCGCGCCGGACCTCCATGGTGTGGGCGACGGCGTCGACGACGCTGGTCTGCTCCCTGCCCACGGTGAAGGCGAACGTGCGGTCCTGGAGTCCGTGCACCCCGGGCGCGGCCCGGACGTCCCGCAGCCGCAGTCGCACGGTGACCTCGGTGCCGGGCTTCCAGTACCGCTCGGGCCGCAGGTCCAGCCGCTCGCCGCCGAACCAGTGGCCGACCACCTCCACCCGGGGGGCGGTGGTGACCTCGACCGCGCGTTCCACCGCCGCCCGGTCGGTGACCTCCCGGTTGAACTCCAGGGAGACGATCATCCCGGTGCCCACGGTGGCCCGGTGCTCGGGGGCGGAGTAGGCGAGGAACCGTTCGTCGGGCACCCGGGTGCGGAAGGTGGTGCGGCGGGCGATCCGGCGCCCGTGGCCGTCGAGGGCGACCGCGTCGACCCGGTACTCCGCGGCCGGGGCGAGGCCGCGTTCGACGGGGCGCCAGCTCATTCCGTCCGCGGAGATCCGTCCCGCCACCGGCGCCTCGGCGGCGCCCCGGGTCCTGACCACCCGCACCGACTCCAGCCGGCCGCCGGGCACCCGCACCGACAGCGGGGCGTCGACCGCCACCTCCCGGCGGGCGTCGGCGGGCTCCACCCGGACCGCGTCCCGGGGCGCGCGGGGCCTGCCGGCGAGCCCTTCGGGCCCGCAGGCGACCGCGCCGGTGAGCAGGGAGAGGGCGGCGGAGACGGCGAGCGTCGTCCGTGCGCGGGGGGTTGAGCCGCGTCGCCGGCCGGGGAGGGCGTGTCGTCGGATCACGTCCCGCCCAACGACCGGGCCGGCCGGGGGAAACGTGCGTACGAACCGCGCGGTGGGCCGGACGGCGGCACCCGGACGGTCCGGGCCCCGGCCCGGCACCCCGTCCGGACACGTCCACCGGGCCCTGCGCACGGGCTCCACGGGCTCTGGACGCCCTGCGGTCACGGGCGACAGCGAATCCCCGGAAAGTGTGAACGTCGTACTACCGGGGCATGAACCAGGGGCCCAGCAGAGGCTCGGCGGCGGTGATGAGGCGGATCTGACGGACACTTCCGCAGGCCGGAGCGGGGTTCCTCCCGAACCGGAGCGCCGGAGCTGGTCACGGCTCTCCAGGAACGCCGGACGCATGCGCATGTCCGGCTGATGCCCGGGCAGTACTCCGCCCTACTGCAACTGACGGAATCCCCCGGCATCCCGACGCCGTCGAACGGCCCCTCGCCATGCGGTGACGGTCGGGAACGGACCGGGCCGTTCGACGGATCACCCCCGGCCCATCGGATCGGACGCCCGGCACCCCCGGAAGCCGGTGCGGAGCCGGCTGACCGGCCCCCGCGGAACCGGTCATCCGGAAGCCGCGCCCGGGGCCGCCGGAACCCCCGAAACAGCGCTCGCCGCCGGTTTCCCGTCCTCCCCTCCCGGAGAAGCGGACGCCCGGGCCACCGCCCCGGGCGGGCGTTCGAACCGGGTCGTACCACCGCGAGGGGACCCGTACTCGACGGCCCCGGGCGCGTCACGGCGCGGAAACGTCCGGGGCGGACCGGGGTCCGGCGGGGAGGCGGGGTGAGCCACAACTCACTGGGCCGGGAGGAATCCGACACGTAGGGTCGGTTTCGATGCCCACCATAGAAGCACCGGCCTCGCTGCCGGTGGAAACGCCTGCGCCGACACCGGTCGGCGCCCCCCGTGCCGTACCCACCCTCATGCGGCTGTGGCCCTACGTCCGCCCGGTGCGCGGACGCTGGTTCTCCGCCGCGGTCGTGGCGATCGTCGCGTCCTGTCTGTCCCTGGTCTTCCCCTTCGTCCTCAAGTGGCTGGTGGACGGGCCCATCACGGAGCGGGACCAGCGCGGCGTCTGGATCGGCGCCGCCCTCCTGCTGGCCCTCGGCGTGGTGGAGGCGGTGCTCTTCGGCTTCCGCCGCTGGCTGGTGGCCCGGCCGCTGGCCCGGGTCGAGGCCGCGATGCGGGCCGACCTGTACCGCCACCTCCAGCGGGTGCCGGTGGCCTTCCACGACCACTGGGCCACCGGTCAGCTGCTCTCCCGGGGCACCACCGACCTGGCCGTCGTCCGGATGTTCCTCGCCTTCCCGCTGACGTTCCTGGTGGTCAACGGCGTCACCATCGTCGCCGGCTTCGCGGTGCTGCTCGCCCAGGAGTGGACCCTCGGCCTGGTGCTGCTGCTGCCCGTCCTCCCCATGATCTACATCTGCTACCGCTTCGAGGGCCGGTACTCGGCGGCGACCCGACGCGCCCAGGACCAGGTGGGGGACCTGGCGACGGTGGTCGAGGAGAGCGTCCTCGGCATCCGGGTCATCAAGGGCTTCGGCCGGCACCGGAGCCAGGCGCGGATCTTCCGCGAACTGAGCGAGAAGCTGCGCGGCACGGAGCTGCTGAAGGCCCGGCTGCTGGCCACCCTGCTGACCGCCCTGACCTTCTTCCCCGAACTGGCGCTGGGTTCGGCCCTGGTGATCGGCACCGTCCAGGTCGCGGACGGGGCGCTGTCCGCGGGCACCCTGGTCGCCTTCCTGTCGACGGCGCTCGCGCTGCGCTGGCCCGTGGAGTCCCTGGGCTACCTGATCGCCATGAGCCAGGAGGCCGCCTCGGCCACCCGGCGGTTCTTCGAGGCGATGGACGCCCCCGAGGAGGAGCCCGGCGCCACCGACACGGCCGAGGCCGCACGGCCCGCGGACGGCGAGGACGGGCTGCGGTTCGAGGACGTCACCTTCCGCTTCCCCGACGCGGCCCCCGGTTCCCGTCCCGTCCTGGACGGGGTGGACCTGCACGTCCGCCGCGGCGAGACGATGGCCCTGGTCGGCGCCACCGGCAGCGGCAAGACCGCACTGACCGCGCTGGTGCCGCGGCTCCACGAGGTCAGCGGCGGGCGGATCACCCTGGACGGCCGGGACGTCACCGCCATGGACCGCTCGGAACTGCGCGGCCTGGTGTCGGTGGCCTTCGAGGAGCCGACGCTGTTCTCCACCTCCGTCGCGGAGAACGTCCGTATGGGCGCGGGCGGGGCGGCCGGCGGGGCGGACCGCCCCGATCCGGCCCTGGATCGCGCCCTCGGCATCGCCCAGGCCGGCTTCGTGCACCACCTGCCCGACGGTGCGGACACCGAGGTCGGCGAGCAGGGGCTCAGCCTCTCCGGCGGTCAGCGCCAGCGGCTGGCCCTGGCCCGCGCGGTGGTCGGCGACCCCCGGTTCCTGGTGCTCGACGACCCGCTGTCCGCCCTGGACGTGCACACCGAGGCCGCCGTGGAAGCGGCGCTGCGCGAGGTCCTCGCCCAGACCACGGCCCTGGTCGTCGCCCACCGCCCGTCCACCGTGCTGCTCGCGGACCGGGTGGCGCTGCTGTCCGGGGGACGCATCGCCGCCGTGGGCACCCACCACGAACTGTTGCGCGAGAGCGCCGAGTACCGCCATCTGATGTCCGGCGACGACCGCCCGCAGGGGCCCGAGGGAGACGCCACCCGATGACCACGACCAGCGAACAGCTCCGGCCCGCGGACGGTGCGCGGGCCGAGGACCTCCCCGGCGGGCCAAACGCCCCGGGCGACCCGTTCGACCGGGACGACCTGCCGGCCCCCCGGGGCGCCACCGGGTCCCTGCTGCGCTCCCTGCTCTCCCCGCACGGCCGCCCCGCGGCCCTGGCGCTGCTGTGCCTGCTGCTCCAACAGGCGGCGGTGCAGGCCGGACCGCTGCTGGTGGCGTACGCGATCGACCGTGCGGTGCCCGCCTTCCGGGACAGCGACCACGGGCCGCTGCTCGCCGTCGCGGTCGCCTACCTGTTGGCGGCGGCGCTCGGCGCGGTCATGGAGTACGGGTTCATCCGGTTCTCCGCCAAGGTCAACCAGGCCGTGCTGGTGGACCTGCGCGGCCGGATCTTCCGCCAGGGCCAGGAGCTGAGCGTCGACTTCCACGACCGCTACACCTCGGGCCGGCTGATCTCCCGGTCGACCTCGGACGTGGAGTCCCTGCGGGAGCTCCTGGAAGAGGGGTTGATGGAGCTCGTCGGGGTGGTGGTCGCCTCGACCTACATCACGGTGATGCTGCTCTGGCTGGACCTGGCGATGGGTTCGGTGGCCGTGCTGTCCTTCCTGCCGCTGTACCTCGCGGTGCGGGTGTACCGGCGGCGGGCGGCCCTGGTGTTCGACGAGCGGTCCACGGCGATCGCCGGGGTGATCGTGAAGTTCGGCGAGACGCTCAACGGCATCCGCCCGGTGCGGGCCTTCCGGCGCGAGAAGGCCAACGACGAGCGGTTCGCGGAGCTCAACGGACGTCACGAGCGGGCCAACGGCGACTCGTTGCTGGAGATGGCCCGGTACGTGGTGGCCTCCCGGCTGATCGCGAACACCGCGGTGGCGGGCATGGTGCTGTGGGGTGCCTACCGGGTCGCCGGCGACACCCTGGAACTGGGCGTCCTGGCCGCCGCGGTGCTCTACATCCGGCGGCTGTACGACCCGATCGACCGGCTGGGGATGTTCCTCAACTCCTACGAGTCGGCCGCCGCCTCGCTGCGGAAGATCGCGGGGCTGCTCCACCAGCGGCCCACGGTGCCGGAGCCGACCGAGCCCCGCGAGCTGCCCGCCCGCGGGAGCGACCTGCCCGGCCGCGAGGTCGTCTTCGAGGGGGTGCGCTTCGCGTACCGCACCGGCGGGGAGGTGCTGCCCCGCTTCGACCTGCGCGTGCCGGCGGGTCAGACGGTGGCCGTGGTCGGCACGACCGGTGCCGGCAAGTCCACCCTGGCCAAGCTGTTGGCCCGGTTCTACGACCCGACCGAGGGCCGGGTCCTGCTGGACGGCGTGGACCTGCGGCACCTCTCCTTCCCGGAGCTGCGGCGGGCAGTGGTGATGGTCACCCAGGAGGCGTTCCTGTTCTCCGGGACGGTGGCCGAGAACATCGCGATCGGGCGTCCCGACGCCACCCGGGAGGAGATCGAGCGGGCCGCGAAGGAGATCGGCGCGCACGACTTCATCACCGCACTGCCGGACGGCTACGACACGGACGTGCGCAAGCGCGGCAGCCGGATCTCCGCGGGCCAGCGCCAGTTGGTGGCCTTCGCCCGGGCCCTGCTCGCCGACCCCGGGGTGCTGATCCTGGACGAGGCCACGAGTTCCCTGGACGTCCCCGGCGAGCGGGCGGTGCAGCGGGCGATGGACACCGTGCTGCGCGGCCGCACGGCCGTGGTGATCGCCCACCGGCTGTCGACGGTGGAGGTGGCCGACCGGGTCCTGGTGATGGAACGGGGCACGGTGATCGAGGACGGTTCGCCCGCCGAGCTGATCGGCGGCAGCGGCTCGTTCGCGGGGCTGCACCGGGCCTGGCGGGAGAGTCTGGTGGGCTGATCCGGCGCACTGCACGGGAGGGGCGGACCACCGGGGTCCGCCCCTTTCCCATGCCCGCCGGCCATCGGTTTCGGCCAGGCCCGGCGGGCCGCCCCCGCCGTGGGAGCGGGGTCCACCACCACCCGACCGGCGCCCCGGGGCCCCCACCCGGCACGGCCGTTACCGGGAACGATCGCCCCCCTCTCCGCTCACCGGACGCACCGCTCCGCGCAACGGAACGTTTCCCGCCAAGGTTATGACGCGCTCCTGACAAGTGGACCGCCGGAGTGCCAGTCTTCCCTCGGTTCCCACCCCGACGGGCCACACGGTCCGGGCAGCCGCCCGCGGACCTCCCCGCCCCGACGACCCGACCGCACCCCGCGCCACCGCTCGTGTCCCCCCACCCGCCGCACGCGCACCCCCGTCCCCGTCCGGGGACCGCACCTGGTTCCGCCCCGACCTGCCCGGACGGTCGTCCGCCGTCCGGTTCCGCGGCCGCGCACCCCGGCGGCCATGCAGAAGGAGTCCGTGTTGAGACGCTCCTCCGTCACACCCCCCACGCGCCGCCGCCGAGCCACCGCCGGCGGGGCCCTCGCCGCCGTCGCCGCGCTGCTGGCCGTCGCCGTCCAACCGGGCGCCGCCACCGCCGCCCCCGAAGGGCGCGCACCCGCCGCCCCGACCAAGGCGGACCCCGGTTCCCTGCCGGCCGACCTCTCCCCCGCCGCGCGGGCCGCGCTGATCCGCGCGGCCCAGGCGGGAGCGGCCGACACCGCGCGGGACCTGGGCCTCGGCGCCAAGGAGAAGCTCGTCGTCCGCGATGTGCTCAAGGACCGCGACGGCTCCACGCACACCCGCTACGAACGCACCTACGACGGGCTGCCCGTGCTCGGCGGCGACCTGGTCGTGGACAGTGCCGCCTCCGGCGCCACCCAGGGCGTCTCCAGGGCGTCGCGCGCCGAACTGAAGGACGTCTCCACCGCCCCCCGGGTGAAACCCGCCGTCGCGGAGCGGCAGGCGCTGCGGGAGGCGGCGGCCGAGGGCTCGAAGAAGACCGCGCCCGAGCGGGCCCCCCGCACGGTGGTGTGGATGGGGTCCGGCACCCCGGTCCTCGCCTTCGAGACCGTGGTCGGCGGCTTCCAGCACGACGGCACCCCCAACGAACTGCACGTCGTCACCGACGCCACCACCGGCGAGAAGCTGTACGAGTGGCAGGCCGTCCAGAACGGCACCGGCCACACCCAGTACAGCGGTCAGGTCGCCCTCGGCAGCACCCAGTCAGGCGGGAACTACACGCTGACCGACGCGACCCGCGGCAACCACCGCACGTACAACCTCAACCGGGGCACCACCGGCACCGGCACCCTGTTCTCCCAGACCACCGACGTCTGGGGCGACGGCACGCCCGCCAACCAGGGGACCGCGGGCGCCGACGCCGCCTACGGCGCCGCCGAGACCTGGGACTACTTCAAGGAGGTCTACGGGCGCAACGGCATCCGCGGCGACGGGGTCGGCGCCTACTCGCGCGTCCACTACGGCAACAACTACGTCAACGCCTTCTGGTCGGACTCCTGCTTCTGCATGACCTACGGCGACGGGGCCAACAACCAGAAGCCGCTGACCTCGCTCGACGTGGCCGCGCACGAGATGACCCACGGCCTCACCTCGAACACGGCCGGCCTGGTCTACAGCGGCGAGTCCGGCGGGCTCAACGAGGCCACCTCCGACATCCTGGCGGCGGCCGTCGAGTTCTACGCCAACAACGCCGCCGACCCGGGCGACTACCTGATCGGCGAGAAGATCGACATCCGGGGCACCGGCGCCCCGCTGCGGTACATGGACCGCCCGAGCCGCGACGGCTCCTCCAAGGACTCCTGGTACGCGGGCATCGGCTCGGTCGACGTGCACTACTCCTCCGGCCCCGCGAACCACTGGTTTTACCTGCTCTCCGAGGGCAGCGGCGCCAAGACCGTGAACGGGGTCTCCTACGACTCCCCGACCGCGGACGGACTGCCGGTGACCGGGATCGGCCGGGAGAAGGCCGCGCTGATCTGGTTCCGCGCGCTGACCACCAAGTTCACCTCCTCCACCAACTACGCGGGCGCCCGCACCGGGACCCTCGCCGTGGCCGGCGAGCTGTACGGCACCACCAGCCCGGAGTACAAGGCCGTCCAGGACGCCTGGGCCGGCGTCGCGGTCGGCAGCCGCCCGGGCGGGGAGCCCCCGACGGGCACGGTCTTCGAGAACACCGCCGACGTGCCCGTCCCGGACCGCGGCGCGGCCGTGACCTCCTCGGTCACCGTCACCGGCCGCACCGGCAACGCCCCGAACAACCTGGCCGTGGGCGTGGACATCGTGCACACCTGGCGCGGTGACCTGGTGGTCGACCTGCTGGCCCCGGACGGCACGGCCTACCGGCTGAAGAACTCCAGCAGCGGCGACTCGGCGGACAACGTGAACACCACGTACACCGTCGACGCCTCCTCGGAGGTGGCCAACGGCGTCTGGAAGCTGCGGGTCCAGGACGTCGCCGCCCAGGACACCGGCTACATCAACAGCTGGAAACTGACCTTCCCCTAGGGTCCTCGGTCCCGATCCGGCCGCCGCGCCCAATCGGGACCGTACGGCCCCGGCCGTCGCGACCGGACCGCGACGGCCCCACGGCTCCCCCGCCCGTACCGGGGCGGGGGAGCCGCTTCGTGCGCTCAACGCAGCACGACGCCCGCCTCCGGACCGGTGGACCCCGTCGGCACCGCGACCAGTCCCAGCTCCGCCGCCGTGCCCAGCAGCGGATGCGCCGGCAGGACCCGCACGGTGTAGCCGAAGGGGCCCGTGCGGTCGAGGACCAGGTGCCCCTCGTACGCCCAGCAACCGTCCAGGTCCGCGCCGCCCACCGGCTTCAGCACGACCCGTTCCCCGCCCTCGATCCGGTCCTGCGGATCCACCCGCCCGGCCACCGCCTGCACCTCGACGTCCCCGGGGGTCAGCTCGCCGAGCCCGACCCGTACCCGCAGCGGCACCACCGCCCCCAACTCCGGTTCCACCGCCGGGCCCACCGCCTCCACGTGGTCGACGGACACCCGCTCCCAGCCCTCGCGCACCCGCGCCTTCCAGCCGGCCAGCTCCCGGGCCGCCGGGTCGGTCAACGCCCGGTGCGCCGCGGCGGCCGGGCCGTACAGCCGCTCCACGTACTCGCGGACCATCCGTCCGGCCAGCACCTTCGGCCCCAGTCGGGTGAACGTCTGTCGGACCATCGCAATCCACCGCTCGGGCAGCCCGTCGGCGCCCCGCTCGTAGAAGCAGCGGGTGATCCGCCGTTCCAACAGGTCGTACAGGGCCTGCGACTCCAGGTCGTCCCGCCGCTCCGGGTCGGTGGCGTCGCCGTCCGCGGTAGGCAGGGCCCAACCGAAGTCGGGGTCGTACCACTCGTCCCACCAGCCGTCGCGCACCGACAGGTTCAGCCCCCCGTTCAGGGCCGCCTTCATCCCCGAGGTGCCGCACGCCTCCAGCGGGCGCAGCGGATTGTTCAACCACACGTCACAGCCCGGATAGAGCTGCTGCGCCATGCTCATGTCGTAGTCGGGCAGGAACACGATCCGGTGCCGGACCCGGGCCGCGTCGGTGAACCGGACCAGCTCCTGGACGAGCCGCTTGCCCCCGTCGTCGGCGGGGTGCGCCTTCCCCGCGACCACGAGTTGCACGGGCCGCTCCGGGTGCAGCAGCAGCGCGGTCAGCCGCTCGGGGTCGCGCAGCATCAGGGTGAGCCGCTTGTACGAGGGCACCCGCCGGGCGAAGCCGATGGTCAGCACCTCCGGGTCGAACACGGAGTCGATCCAACCCAGTTCGGCCTCGGCCGCCCCGCGCTGCCGCCACGAGCGGCGCAGCCGGGCCCGCACCTCGCCCACGAGCCGTTCCCGCAGGGTGCGCCGCAGCCGCCACAGCTCCGGGTCGGGGACCTGGGCGAGGGCGTCCCAGCGGGTGCCGTCCGCGGTGGGGAGCGCGTCCTCCACCCGGTGCGCACCGAGCCGCCGGGCGCCCAGCCGCACCACCTCCGGCGCCACCCAGGTCGGTGCGTGCACCCCGTTGGTGACGGAGGTCAGGGGCACTTCCCCGGCGTCGAAGCCGGGCCACAGGGAGGCGAACATCTCCCGGCTGACCCGCCCGTGCAGCGCCGAGACGCCGTTGGCCCGCTGGGCGAGCCGCAGTCCCATGACGGCCATGTTGAACACCCCCGGCGCTCCCGCGGCCCCGGGCTCCCGGCCCAGGCGGAGCACCTCCTCGGCGTCGATGCCGGGGAGTTCGGCGTCGGGCCCGAAGTACCGGGCGACCAGGTCCCGGTCGAAGCGGTCGATCCCGGCCGGCACGGGGGTGTGGGTGGTGAAGACGGTGCCGGCCCGTACCGCCTCCACCGCCGCCCCGAAGTCGAGTCCGCGGGCCACGTGCTCGCGGATGCGCTCCACACCGAGGAAGCCCGCGTGCCCCTCGTTGGTGTGGAACACCTCGGGTTCCGGGTGTCCGGTGAGCCGGCAGTACGCGCGCACCGCACGGACCCCGCCGATGCCGAGCAGCATCTCCTGGAGCAGCCGGTGTTCGCTGCCGCCGCCGTAGAGCCGGTCGGTCACGTCCCGCCCGGCGGCGTCGTTCTCCTCCACGTCGGAGTCGAGCAGTAGCAGCGGCACCCGCCCGACCCGGGCCACCCGGACCCGCGCCGCCAGGGTGCCGCCGCCGGGCAGGGCGAGCGCGATGCGGACGGGGGTGCCGTCCGGCTCGGCGAGCGGCGCCAGGGGCAGTTCGTCGGGGTCGAGCACCGGGTAGTGCTCCTGCTGCCAGCCCTCGGCGGAGAGGCTCTGCCGGAAGTAGCCGTGCCGGTAGAGCAGGCCCACGCCGACGAGGGGTACCCCGAGGTCGCTGGCTGCCTTCAGGTGGTCGCCGGCGAGGATGCCGAGGCCGCCGGAGTACTGGGGCAGGGCGGCGGTGATGCCGAACTCGGGCGAGAAGTACGCGACGGCCGCGGGCCGCGGCCCCCCGCGCCGGTGCTGGTACCAGCGGTCCCCTTCGGTGTACTCGCGCAGGTCGGCGGCGCAGGCGGCCAGTCGGTCCAGGAACGCGGGGTCGGCGGCGAGGGCGGTGAGCCGTTCCGCGGTGACGGTGCCGAGCAGCCGCACCGGATCGCCGCCGACCTCCTCCCAGCGGTCGGGGTCCAGGGCGCGGAACAGCTCGCGGGTGTCCTCGTGCCAGGACCACCGCAGGTTGCGGGCCAGGTCGTTGAGCGGTGCCAGCGGGCCGGGGAGCACGGGTCGGACGGTGAGGCGACGGATGGCCTTCACGTTTCCACCTTCGCAGGGGGCGCGGGAGGGGAGCCGCCGCGCTGCCTGCCGCCGGCTCGTCGTACGTCTGCGGTACGTCGTCGTACGTCGGGTATCGACGGCTTCGACCGTATCGACGCACGCGCCGCACCGGCCACGGCGCACAGGGCCCCGTCCGGAGGTCACACGTCCGGCCCCGTCCGGTCTCCGGGAGGCGTCAGTGCCGGTCGAGGCGGAGCGCCGGGTCGCACAGTTCGACGACGACCTCGCCCGAGGTCTGGTCGACGCCCGCGTCGGCCGCGTACCTGACCCGTGCGCCCACCCACACCAGGTGCGGCTCCACCCCGACGACCCGGCAGCGGAACATGAACCCCTCGGGGAAGCGGACCAGCGACTCGTTGCGGGCCAGCCGGGTGTACCGGTGGACGACGGCGGAGCGGACCACCACGCCTTCGCCGGTGCTGTGCTCGGGTCTCAGGTCGCTGGAGGAGCAGATCGGGCAGAGCAACCGCCGGAAGGACGGGGTGCCGCACCAGCGGCAGCGCTGGTAGACGAGGCGGGTCTCCTCGGTGGTGACGGAGGTGGTCTCGGTTCCGGATCGGGACATGGTGGATCGCTCCCCCTTGCGCTCGACTCGCGAGGACGCATCGACTCACGGTGATGAATCGGACCATATGACACTGAGTGCCGAATCGGCTAGGCACTGAGTGTCGGCATTTACCGACACATCACCCCCGGGCGTCCGGCCACCGTCTCGCCCGGCCGGCCCTCCCGACCCCTCCCGCAGCCCCTTCCGCCGTCTCAGTCCTCGTCGAGGGCCGTCTCCACCTGCTGCACCACCCGCCACAGGGGAGCGCCGCGCTTGGCGATGACCACCACCACGTCCTCGCCCTCGGCGGCCTCGGGCCGGGCGGGCGGAGCGGTGGCGTCGGCCGGGGCCGCCGGGGCGGGCGCGGCGTATCCCGCCAGTTCGCCCGAGCCGTGCCACACCCGCAGCACCAGCTCCAGGGCGTGGTCGACCTCGACGTTCGGGTCGCCGGTGCCACCGGCGCGCAGCCAGGTCCGCAGGCCGTTGTTGTGCGCGGCGACCACCGCCGCCGCGATCATCTCCGCCCGCAGCGCCCCGTCCCGGGAGGCCCCGAAGCGCCCCCGCAGGTACTCGGCGAGCATCGCCTCGTAGCGGCGGACGACGGACAGTTCGTACGTCCGCAGCCCGGGCACCTCACGGGTGAGGCGGTAGCGCTGCACGGAGAACTCGGGATTGGCCGCGTACAGGCCCAGCACCAGGCGCGCCGCGTCGCAGACCCTGCCCACCGGGTCCCCGTCGGGGTGGGAGGCCAGGAAGGCCCGCATGTCCGCCAGGCACCGCTCGTGGTCGGGGAAGACCGCGTCCTCCTTGGAGGGGAAGTAGCGGAAGAACGATCGGCGCCCCACCCCGGCGCGGGCCACGATGTCGTCCACCGTGGTCTGTTCGAAGCCCCGCTCCAGGAAGAGTTGGAAAGCCGCCTCGGCGAGCGCCTCGCGCATCGGGATCTTTCCCTCGCGCCCGGCGCCGGACGTCTCCACGGCGGTGTCTCTCACTGCGGTCATACCGGGAACGTAACACCGAGGACCCTCGTTTGGCACTGGGTACCTTTACAGAGGGTACCCAGTGTCATAGTGTCGAGGATACGGATCATCACAGAGTGAGGAGAGTTGTCATGGGTTTGAGGGTTGTGGTGTGTGTGAAGTGGGTGCCGGATGTTGCGGGTGAGCGGGGGTTTTTGGGGGATGGTCGGGTGGATCGTGAGGGGGTGGATGGGGTGTTGTCGGAGTTGGATGAGTATGCGGTGGAGCAGGGGTTGCGGTTGGTGGAGGGGTTTGAGGGTGGGGGTGAGGTGGTGGTGGTGTCGGTGGGTCCTGAGGGTGCGCGGGATGCGGTGCGGAAGGCGTTGTCGATGGGGGTGGATCGTGGGGTGCATGTGGTGGATGAGGGGGTGGTGGGGTCGGATGTGATGGGGACGTCGTTGGT